>DATAFN010000052.1:0-7982 GCA_036257435.1 Actinomycetes bacterium | reverse complement strand
TTCAACGGCGCGCACCAGGATGCTGCGGAAGGGATTGCGGCACTGTCCGCCCAGGCCGGCCTCGGCGGCGACTTCACGGGCGAGGGGAGACAGCCGGTCCGCGTTGAGCGTGTAGCGGGCCGCCGGCCCGACCAGGTATCGCCCGCGACCGGCGAGATGGGCATGCAGCGCGGTCGAATGCGGCACCTGCTCCTCGATCACGTACTCGGAGAACCGGGTCGCGGAAAACGCCAGGCCACCGGTGGACGCCAGGGTGCCCGCCTCGATCGGATACCGGTCCGGGGCGGTGAGGGCGAGCATCTCGTGGTCGTGCTCGAAGTCGGGGAAGTCGAACCCGGCAACCCAGCGCGCAGTCGCCACCGCGTCGTCCTGCGCGCGGCGCAGCTGCGGAACCAGCTCGGCCAGCTCGCTCGGCGCGGGAGCTCGGTAGAAGCCGCCGACCCGCACGTTGACCGGATGGATGGCCCGGCCACCGACGACCTCGACGATCCGGTTGCCCGCCTTTTTCAGGGTCAGCCCCCGCTCCACCAGGTCCCGGTGGTCTCTGGCCATCGCGATGGCGCTGTCGTAGCCCAGGAAATCCGGCGCGTGCAGCAGGTAGATGTGCAGGGCATGGCTCTCGATCCACTCACCGCAGTAGAGCAGGCGGCGCAGCTCGGCGATCTCCGGTGGCACGGTGACTCCGCAGGCGTCCTCGATCGCAGCGCACGCACTCATCTGGTACGCGACCGGGCAGATTCCACAGATCCGGGCAGTGATGTCCGGCGGCTCGGTGTGGGCGCGGCCACGCAGGAACGCCTCGAAGAACCGCGGCGGCTCGTAGATCTCCAGCTGCACCTGCTCGACCCGGTCGCCGCGGATGCGAAGCCGCAGTGCGCCCTCGCCCTCGACCCTGGCCAGCGCGCCAATCCGCAGCGAACGGTCATTCCGGTGCGTCATCGGGATCACCCTCGGTCTCGGCGTCGGATGCCGCCGTACCGGTCGCGGCCGCGGCGGCGGCAAAGGCCGGAGCGGCCACATTGAACGTGCGGAACACCCGGGTCAGCTCGCCCTCGGGCATGCCGGACCGGCGCAGCTGACCGATCAGGGCCATGGTGTTCGGTGTCGCGGCCGGTCCGAAGCATCCGTAGCAGCCGCGGTGGTAGGCGGGGCAGATCGCTCCGCAGCCGGCCTGGGTGACCGGACCGAGGCAGGGCGTGCCGTGCGCGACCATGACGCAGACGGTGCCACGGGCCTTGCACTCGAAGCACACACTGTGCTGTGGAACGTTGGGCCGGCGCCCGGCCAGGAACGCGCCGATCACCTCCAGCAGCTGGCCGCGGTCGATCGGGCACCCGCGCAGTTCGAAGTCGACCGGTACGTGCGCGGAGATCGGCGTCGACCGGTCGAGGGTGCGCACGTACTGCGGGCTCGCGTACACCACGGACCGGTACTCGGCGACATCGGCAAAGTTGCGCAGGGCCTGGATGCCGCCCGCGGTCGCGCACGCGCCGATCGTGACCAGGCGGCCGGACACGGCACGAATGTGCTTGATCCGGTCGACCTCCTCGGGGGTGCTGACCGAGCCCTCGACCAGGGACAGGTCGTACGGACCGGGTTGTACGTCGCCGGACGCCTCGAGGAAATGGGCGATCTCAATCTCACCGGCAACGGTGAGCAGCTCGTCTTCGCAGTCGAGCAGGCTGAGTTGGCAGCCGTCACACGAGGTGAACTTCCAGACCGCGAGGGTGGGCCGGGCCATCACAGCTCCCGCGTGATCAGCAGGCTGGCCGCCCGGTCGTAACCGACGACCGGCCCGTCCCGGCACAGCAGCAGCGGGCCGAGCTGGCAGTGCCCGCAGTGGCCGACACCGCAGCGCATGTTGCGCTCCAGGGAGATCTGGATCCGGTCGGCCGGCATGCCGCGGCGCACCAGCGACTCGGCGGTGAAACGCATCATGAGCTCCGGACCGCACACCATGGCGACCGCATCGTTAGGGTCGAACGGCGCATGGTCGAGCAGCGTAGTGACCACGCCGATGTGGCCGCGCCAGCCGTTCTCCGCCCGGTCCACGGTCACCCCGACGTAAACCCCCGGGCGCCCGTGCAGTGCCTCGAGCTCGCGGCCGTAGAGCAGATCGGCCGGGGTCCGGGCGCCGACGAGCACCACAATCGTCCGGTACTCGGCAGGCTCCGCCAGCGCGGTGAGCAGCACCGGTCGCAACGGGGCCAGCCCGATCCCGCCGGCGACCAGGACCAGGTCGCGGTTCCGGGCGGCCGGTAGGTCCCAGCCCATCCCGAACGGTCCCCGAACCCCGAGCACGTCCCCCGGCCGGCTGCCGTATAGCGCCGTGGTGACCGGGCCGACCGCGCGCAGGGTGTGCTCGAGCGGGCCGGATGACCGGGTTCGGCCGCTGACCGAGATGGGCACCTCGCCGACTCCGAACGCGGTGAGCATGGCGAACTGGCCGGGGTCGAACACGGGCAACGGCTCGTCGATCGGATGGAGATTCAGCGTCACCGTATCGGCGGTCTCCGGATGGCGATCGGCGACCCGGTACCGGTACGGGAGCACGGTCGAGGTCATGATCCCGCCTTCGCCGGCGCCGCGTACAGATCGAGCAGGCGTAGCCGGGCCGCCTGTAGCCGGTCGACGATGACCGGCAGAAACCGGCTGGTCAGCGCATAGCCGAGCAGGGGGTCGGCGGCCAACAGCGTGCGGATCTCGGGCGCGTGGAATTCCGTCGCCACCGTGGTCTGTCTGGCCACCGCTCCGAAGTGCCACCGGTACGGCGGTTGCAGCCAGGACCAGCCGAGTACAGTCCACGGGCCCAGCGTCTCGAGTACCACCGTGCCGCGACCGGGTACCTGGATGTCCAGCGCGACCGTGCCGTTCTCGATCAACCAGAATCGGTCCGCGGCGGCGCCCTCGGCGAAGATCCGGTGATCGGGCGCCAACGTCACCGGGTGCGCGTGCTCCGCCAGCCGGTCGACCAGGGCCTCGGGCAACCCGGCCAGGAACGGGTGGTTGTGCAGGATCACGGTCCAGCCTCCCGCTCCGCCTGCAGCGCGGCGGCCTCCTCGGTGATGTCGATCCCAACCGGGCACCAGACGATGCACCGGCCGCAGCCCACGCAGCCGGACGAGCCGAACTGGTCGTACCAGGTGCCCAGCTTGTGGGTCATCCACTGCCGGTAGCGGCTGACGCCTGAGGTGCGCACGCTGCCGCCGTGCAGGTAGGAGAAGTCCAGGTCGAAGCAGGAGTCCCACCGCTGCCAGCGTTCGGCGTGCGCGCCGGTGAGGTCGGCGACGTCCTCGGTCGTCGTACAGAAGCAGGTCGGGCACACCATCGTGCAGTTGCCGCAGGTAAGGCAGCGGGAGGCCACGTCCTCCCACCGGCGCGCCTCCCGGCTCCCGGCCATCAGTTCGGGTAGCGAGACGGGCGGCATCGACCGCCCCATCCGATCCGCGGCAGCCGCCACAGCGGCCTCGGCTTTGGCCTGGATCTCGGCGTCCGCGCCCTGCCGGGGGAGTAGGCCGAGCAGATCGGCGCCTAGTTCGGTGCCGACCCGGGCCAGGAAGCGGTGCGAACCATCCTCGACCACCTCCGTCAGGGCCAGGTCGTACCCGTTTCCAGCGGCCGGGCCGGTGCCCATCGAAGTGCAGAAGCAGGTCTCGCCGGGCTCGGTGCACTCGACTGCGACAATGACGACCCCGTCCCGACGGCCCTGGTAACCCGGATCAGGATGGCGGCCACCGGCCAAGACGCGGTCGAGAATCCCGATCGCACGAAGATCGCAGGGCCTGACCCCAAGAAACGCTAAGCGAGGTGCCGGCTCGTTGTCCGCGGTAGCCGGCGCATCGTTGGTGCGATCCATGGACCACAACCGTTGCCGGGCCGGATGCAGGTAGGTCTTCCACGACTGCGGGCCGGCCGCGTGCCCGAAGGCCGCCCGGTCCGGGCGCGGGCGGAGCCGGTAGCCACCCGGTTCGAGACGCACCCCCCAGCCGTACGGAAGCTCGTCGGCCGAGCCCAGCTCGGCGAGTACGATCGCGCCGTCCCGCACGGTTGGTCCGATCACCGTGTAGGACCGGGCACGAAGCGCGTCGACCAGGATCTGAAGCGCGGAGACGTCGATCACGGCAACCGCAGCGGTGCTATCCACGGCTCCAGCCTGACCATTCTGCGGTTCGACGACCAGGGTCCGAGGTCCCGGCCATTCCTGACTCGGATCGATCCACCGCAAATCGGATGGTCTCGGGGGTGGCGTACCCTGTGCCGGTGACTTCCGCGATCTCGGTGTCCGGGCTGGTCAAGACGTTCGGCTCGGTGCGTGCTCTGGACGGTCTCGACCTCGAGGTGGCCGCCGGTGAGGTCCACGGTTTTCTCGGGCCGAACGGGTCCGGGAAGACTACGACGATCCGCGTTCTGCTCGGTCTGTTGCGGGCCGATGCCGGAAGTGTCCGGCTGCTGGGTGGGGATCCGTGGGATGACGCGGTTAGCCTGCATCGGCGGTTGTCCTACGTGCCGGGCGAGGTCACCCTGTGGCCGGCGATCACCGGTGGTGAGGTCATCGACCTGATCGGCAAGCTGCGGGGCGGGCTGGATCGCCGCCGTCGGGACGACCTGCTGGAGCGGTTCGACCTCGACCCGAGTAAGAAGGCCCGCACGTACTCGAAAGGCAACCGGCAGAAGGTGGCTCTCGTCGCGGGGCTGGCTTCCGACGCGGAGCTGCTGCTCCTTGACGAGCCCACCTCCGGCCTGGATCCGCTCATGGAGTCGGTGTTCCAGCGGTGCATCGAGGAGGTGAAGCGGGAAGGGCGCACAGTCCTGCTGTCCAGCCACATCCTGGCCGAGGTGGAGGCGCTTTGTGACCGGGTGAGCATCATCCGGCTTGGCCGCACGGTCGAGAGCGGGACCCTGACCGAGTTGAGGCACCTGACCCGGACGTCGATCTCTGTTGAGACCAAGCGGCCGCTTGCCGGCCTCGAGTCCCTGCCGGGCGTGTTCGATGCCATCCTCGACGGCACCCGAGCGCGATTCGACGTGGACACCGCACACCTCGACGAGACCGTGCGATGGCTGGCCGATCTGGGCGTTCGAGGCCTGACCAGCACGCCGCCCACTTTGGAGGAGATGTTCCTGCGCCACTACGGCGATGAGGTCGCCGTTAGCGAGGAAAAGGAATGAGCGCTACGCGGCCGAGCCAGGGTGACGGAACATCCGGAACTGCCATCCTGCTCCGGTTCATGCTTCGGCGAGAGCGCCGCAGCCTGCCGTGGTGGCTGCTCGGGATCGGCGTGCTGCTGGCGTACCAGTCCGCGGGGAGCCAGAGCCTCTACGACAGCCCCGAGAAGCTCGCCAGGCTCCGGGAAACGCTCGGCGCCAACACGGCAACGATCGCCATGAGCGGCCCGCGGGAGCTGCTGGCGACGATCGGCGGAGAGGTCGTCTTCGAGATCTTCGCGTACCTGGCGGTGCTGGTCGCGCTCATGAACATGTTCCTGGTCGTCAGATACACCCGCTCGGATGAGGAGACCGGCCGGGCCGAGCTCATCCGTTCGGCTCGGGTCGGCCGCCATGCTCCGATGGCGGCGGCGCTCGCGCTGGCCGCGCTGGCAAACCTGGCGGTTGGGGTGGTCGCGTTCGCTGCCGCCGCCGGCACCGGTCTGCCGGCCGGCGGCTCGGTACTGCTTGCGGCCGCCCTAGCCGGCGTTGGGATCACCTTCGCCGGGCTGACCGCGATTGCCGCCCAGGTCTTCGAGAACCCACGGGCGGTGTACGGCGCGGTCGGGCTCGCCATCGGGGCTTCGTTCCTGCTGCGAGCGCTCGGCGACGTCGGAAACGGAGCCCTGTCCTGGTTGTCCCCGATCGGATGGGGACAGCGCACCTTTCCATACTCCGGCGACCGGTGGTGGCCGCTGCTGCTACCGCTAGCTGCAGTTGCCGTCACGGTCCCGATCGCGGTCTCGTTGCAGAACCACCGCGACTTCGGCGCCGGTCTGCTGCGGTCCCGGCCGGGGCGGCCGACCGCGACCGCGGCGCTCGGCTCGCCGTTTGGGCTGGCCTGGCGTCTCCAGCGCGGCTCGGTGATCGGCTGGACGGTCGGTGTGCTCCTGCTGGCGGTCGGCTACGGCTCCTTCGGTGACAGCGTGGAGCAGTTCATCGCCGACAATCCCGAGGTTGCCGACTACTTCCCGGGCGGGGCGACGGACATCATCAACGCATACCTGGCGTTCACCATCGCGTTTCTGGCCCTCCTCGCGGCCGCATTCGGCGTCGCCAGCTGCCTGCGGGCGCGCAGCGAGGAGACGTCCGGCCGCGCCGAGCCGATCCTGGCCACTGCGACCAGCCGATCGGCCTGGCTGGGCGGCCACCTGAGCGTGGCGCTCGGCGGCAGCCTGCTCGTGCTCGTGATGGCCGGCCTCGGTGAGGGCCTGTCGTACGGCTTGGCGGTATCCGACCTCGGTCAGATCCCGCGCCTCATTGGCGTTGCCCTGGTCTGGACGCCGGCGGTCTGGCTGGTCGTCGCCGTGGCCGTCTTCGGCTTCGGTTGGCTGCCCCGGATCGCGGCGATCATCGCGTGGATCCTGGTCGGTTACTGTTCGGTCGTCACACTCTTCGCCGACTCGTTCGACCTGCCCGGCTGGTCAACCAATGCCTCGCCGTTCTGGCACACCCCCCAAGCCCCGCTCGAGAGCGTCACGGCCATGCCACTGCTCATCGTGAGTGCGCTCACGGCATTGCTGGTCGCAGCAGGCTTCGCCGGGCTCCGGCGCCGCGACCTGGGCTATTGAACGCGTCTTACAGAGCCCCGCGATGCCGCTGCTGTTGGGTGCGATAGCCCTGGCCGCTCGGCTCCGCCGGCGCCGGACTTAGCGAAACGGACGTGGGCCCGTCGGCTTGGTTAGTCGCAAGGCGGGTTCAGGGGTGACTATGGCTCGTGTCCTTTGGCGGACTAGGCCCGCGCGGTCGCGCACTCGTCCTCGCGGCCGCCGTTGTCGTGGCGGTTGCTGTGATCGGCGTCGGTGTTGGGCTCCGGCCGGACCGCGATCAGGTCGACCGCGGGCTCCCCGCGCAGGACCGGCTGGGACCGGTGCTCCTGGTGCCCGGCTATGGCGGCGCCACTACTGGCTTGGCGCGGCTAGCCGCTCGGATCAGAGCAACCGGGCGGACCGCCACGGTGGTGGAGCTACCCGGCAACGGCACCGGCGACCTGCATGGCCAGGCGGCGGCGCTCGACGGCTATGTTGACCAGGCGCTGGCGACCGGAGCGCCGTCGGTCGACATCGTCGGCCAGTCCGCGGGCGGCGTGGTAGCGCGGCTGTGGGTCCAGGAGCACGACGGTGCGCACAAGGCACGTCGCGTGATCACACTGGGCTCCCCGCATCATGGCGCCGAGCTGGCCGCCACCGGTTCGGTGTTCCTGCCCGGAGCGTGCCCGCCGGCGTGCCGGCAACTGGTCCCCGGCAGCCGGTTCCTGACCGGGCTGGTGACCCCGGTGCCCGACCCACCGAGCTGGCTGGCGCTGTGGACCATCCAGGACACGATTGTGACTCCACCGGAGTCCGGTCGGCTGGAGGGTGCGCTCAGTGTGTCGATCCAGTCGATCTGCCCGGGGATCCGGGTAGCTCATTCCACTCTGCCGACCGACCCAACGGTTATCCGCATCGTGCTGGCCGCGCTCGGCGCCGGCTCACTCACTCCACCGGATCCACGCGTATGCTGATCCGGCCCGATCAGGGTGCACACCTTGCCGCTCTGCGGGAACAGACCACGTGCCAGGTGCCGGGGTCGAGCAGGCGCATGGTGGTGCCGGTGGGGGTGGACCCGTCGTCGAATCGACAAGCGCATCACGTCCTGGACCGCGTGCCATCCAGGATCCACCCGAACGTCCACACGACGGTGCCGTGGTGCCAGCGTCCATCGGCCGGATCGAGATGCGGTTGTCGACATCCCAAACGCCGTGTCGCATGGGGGCCAGGCGGTCATGCATCGCCGAC
>DATAFN010000015.1:0-17371 GCA_036257435.1 Actinomycetes bacterium | reverse complement strand
ACCGTGGCTGGTCGATCCGGAATCGACCGCGGTCATCACCGCACCCGGCCGCCCGTTCGAGCCGCCGTCGAGCCAGTTCTGGCTAGGCACCGACGAGTTCGGCCGGCCGATCCTGGACCTGCTGATCGAGGGTGCCCGAGTGTCGTTGATGGTCGGTCTGGTCGCGACCGTGTTCTCGATGGTGATCGGCACCGTCGTCGGGATCACGGCGGGACACTTCGGCGGCTGGACCGACACGGTCCTGATGCGGATCAGCGACTGGCTGCTGGTGCTGCCGTTCCTGCCGCTGGCGATCGTGCTACTGGTCATCCTGCAGAACAGCTCCTGGCTGGGCGTCTCTCCGGTCAGCGCGATCGCCATCGTGGTCGGGGTGACCTCCTGGCCGGCCACCGCCCGGCTGATCAGGTCCCAGACGCTGGCCGTGAAGTCGCGGCCGTACCTGGAACGTGCTCGCGCGCTCGGCGCCGGGCACTGGCACCAAATGAGCCGGCACATCCTGCCCAACGTGATGCCGCTGGTGCTGGCGAACACCACGCTCACCGTGGCCGGGGCGGTGCTCGCCGAGACCACGCTGTCGTTCATCGGGCTCGGTGACCCGCTACGGCACTCGTGGGGCACCACGCTCGACGGTGCGTTCGGCAGCGGCGCGATATCGATCGGTGCCTGGTGGTACCTGATCCCGCCCGGCGTCGCGATCGTGCTCGTGGTGCTCGCGTTCACCTGGGTCGGGCACGCGCTGGAAACCGTGCTCAACCCACGGCTGCAGGGGCGGTGACTGCGATCAGCCTGCTGGAGATCAAAGATCTGACCGTCACCTACAGCAGTAGCGACGGGGATATTCCGGCGGTGCGCGGCATCGACCTTCGGGTCGACCCGGGCCAGACGCTCGGTGTGGCCGGCGAGTCCGGGTGCGGCAAGTCGACGATCGTCGCCTCGGTGCTCCGGCTGCTGCCCAGGTCGGCGGTGGTGACCGGGCAGATCCTGCTGGACGGCGAGGACGTCCTGGAGATGGGCTGGGGCCGCCTGCGGGCCGCGCGCTGGGCCGAGGCGTCGGTCATCTTCCAGGGCGCGATGCACTCACTCAACCCGGTACAGCGCGTCGGCAAGCAGATCGCCGAGCCGATCCTGGTGCACGAACAGATGTCCGAGCAGGAGGCGTACGCCCGGGTCGGCGAGCTGCTCGAGCAGGTCGGGCTGCCGGCGAGCCGGGCGTACAACTACCCGCACCAGTTCTCCGGCGGGCAGAAACAGCGCCTGATGATTGCGATGGCGCTGGCCTGCCGGCCCAAGGTGATCCTGGCCGACGAGCCGACGACCGCGCTCGACGTGATGGTGCAGGCGCAGGTGCTGGGGCTGATGTCCGAGCTGGTCCGGGAGCTGGGGGTCGGCCTCATCCTGATCAGCCACGACCTGTCGGTGCTGTCTCGCACCTGCCAGCGGGTCGCGGTGATGTACGCCGGCAAGTTCGTCGAGCAGGGACCCTCGGACCAGGTGTTCGGGTCGCCCTCGCACCCCTATACCGAGGCGCTCGCCGCCGCATTTCCCACCATCGGCGATCGCGCCTTCCGCTACGCGCCGCGCGGCCTCGGCGGCGACCCGCCCCATCCGCAGGACCTGCCGACCGGTTGTCCGTTCCACCCGCGCTGCCCGGTGGCACAGCCGGAATGCCCGACCGCATCGCTCGAGCTGTGGCCGTCCGGCCCGGGCCAATCGGCCGCTTGCGTGCTGGTGCGCGACCGTGACCGGGTGAGCCCGTGAGCGCTGAGCCAGGCCCGGCCGCGCCCAGTGCCGAGCCGGGAACGACGGGCGCGGAGGCAACCCAGGCGGGCCCGGTCACCCCGGTCCTGCAGGTCGACGGAGTAGAGGTGCGCTTCTCCGGCCGAGCCATGAAGGGCAAGGTGGCCCGGGCGGTCGACGGGGTGGACCTGCAGATCTTGCCCGGCGAAATCGTCGCGCTGGCGGGGGAGTCGGGCTGCGGCAAGACCACGCTCGCCAGGACCATCCTCGGCCTAGAGAAGCCGGCCAGCGGCGTGGTGCGGCGCCACGGCGTCCCGCTGCACTACTCGTCCAAGGCACTGCGGGCGTACCGCCGCGAGGTGCAGCTGGTCCTGCAGGATCCGACCGGAGCGCTCAACCCCCGGCAGTCGGTGTACGAGGCGGTGGCCGAGGGGATCCGGATCCACAGGCTGCCCGGCAACGAAGAGGAGCTGGTCGCGACCGCGCTGTCCAAAGCGGGCCTGCGGCCACCGGAGCGGTTCTTCCTGCGCTACCCGCACGAGCTCTCCGGCGGGCAGCGGCAGCGCGTCGTGATCGCCGGCGCGCTGGCCCTGGAGCCGTCAGTGATCGTCGCCGATGAGCCGGTGTCCTCGCTGGACGCATCGGTCCGTGGCGAGATCCTCGCGTTGCTGCTCAAACTGCGCACCGAGATGGGCCTGTCGGTCCTGGTGGTCACGCACGACCTCGGCCTGGCGTGGAACATCGCGGACCGGATCGCGGTCATGTACCTCGGCCGGATCGTCGAGGTCGGCCCGGCCGAGCAGGTGCTCGCCGACCCCCAGCATCCGTACACGAAGGCCCTGCTCTCGGTGGCTGGGATCGGGTTCGACGACCCGATCACATTGACCGGGGAACCGCCGGACCCGACCCGGATCCCTGGCGGGTGCCGGTTCCACCCGCGCTGCCCGGCGCTGCTATCCGGCCTGGCCACGGCGGCCGGGGTGGATGGCGCCTGTCGATCGGTGCCGCTGCCGATCTTGCCGGCCGACTTCAGCGGTCACCATGCGGCCTGTCACCTGGTCACCGCGGGACTGGCGTCGGTTGGCGACCTCGAGGGCCCACTCGGCGGTTAGGTCGCGCCTAGCTCGGCAGCTGGGCGAACGCGTCCTGCAACAGCACCACACCGGGCATCTGGTCGGGCTCGTAGTTCGCGTCCTGCCCCCAGTCCCCATACGTGACGATGGTCAGGTACTGCCCGACGGCGCCGACGCCAATCGAGTCGAACCAGGCGTCCTGATCATCGACGTTGTCGTCGAACCGAAGCTGCCAGGCAGCGCCGGCCGCCGACCGCTCGGCGTCGCGCGGCTGCACGGTGTCGCTGACCAGTCCGCCGCCAACCCAGGCCGGCTCGCCGCCGGTCCCGGTGGCGTACTGCGCGCAGTTCTCCAGCCACCGGAACATCGTGCCGTTGGCCTCCGTCGCGGCAGCCTTGGTGGGGAAGTACGCGATCAGCTGCCCGGCGTCGGTGGCTGGGCTTCCGCCGGCGCCCGGGCGGGTGAACGTCTGCACCAGGACCTCGGTGGCACCCAGCGATGCGAGCGTGTCTCGCTGGCAGCGCATGAACCCGCCGTCGTCGGCGTTGTGGGTCAGGCCCGCCTGCCAGCGGCTCCCGATCCGGTTTAGCTGGTCCGTGGTCAGCAGCATGTCCTCGCTGATGTGCGCCGAGGCAGGCGGTAGGAACGTCGGCGACGTGGTCGGCGTCGGCGGCGAGGTGGCGAACGGCGTCCGGTCTCCGCCGCCGAGGCCGCCGTTGCCTACGACCGTGGCCACGCCGGCCGCGGTCAGCCCAACTGCCCCGGCCGACAGCGCTACGGTGCCTACCCGGTGCCGAATGCGGCGGCGGTCGCCACGGACGCGAATCTGCGCCACCGGCCGGAGCTTGGCGGTGCCGCCGGCCCGCTCAGCGATCCGGCCGAGGCCGGCGTCGAGATTGTTAGGCATGACGGGTCACTTCTTCCACGTGCGGGCCGAACTCACCGTTGTCCTCGTTCAGATGCCTGGCCATCACCGCCCGGCCGCGAGCCAGCCTGGCCTTGATTGTTCCGGTCGGAGCCCCGGTCTCGTGCGAGATCTCTTCCACCGTCAGCCCAACCAGGTGGTGCAGCACGACCACGCGCCGCTGCTGCGGGTTGGCCTGGCGTAACGCGGCCACCAACGCGACGTGGTCGGTATCCAGGCCGGGCACGTCCGGCGGCGGCCCGTGTCGGCGGTACGCGCGCTGCCGTGAGATCGCGCGCCGCCAGCTGCTCACTGCGATCCGGTAGGACACGGTGCGCACCCATGCCTGCGGGTTCTCGTACCTGGATACCTTCGGCCAGTGCTGCCAAGCCCTGGCGTACGCCTCCTGGACGATGTCCTCGGCCTCAGCAAGATCACCGATCAGTGTGTAGACGTAGCCGACCATGCGTCGCGCGGTATGGGTGTAGAAGGCGTCGAAGTCCCCCGTCTCCCGCATCGCCTTCCTCCGATCTGTGCCGGCAGATGATCCGTGCCAGCAGAGTGCCGGGCCCGGCACTCTGCTACCCAAGGACACGCGGCTCAGCGCCCTGCGGTTGCGCGGCTGGCGCAGCCGGCCGCCGCACTCCGGTCGCCGCTAAGGCTGCACGACGCCGGCCTGTACCAGCAGCCGCCTGACCTCCTCGACCGGCAATCCGTAGCTGGTGTTGCCGTTGCGGCCGCTCACCGTGGGCGCCATCAGCAGGCTGTTGAGCACCGCTTCCTCGGTTGTCTCGACCGCAGCGGCGAAGAACGGGTTGAGGTCGCTGCCGAGTAGTGGCGCGCTCCCCGGTGCGGTGTCGCGCTCCGTTCGCAGCCCGGTTGCGCAGGCCAGGAAGATCTCACCGCTGCCGTGGTTCGCGGTCGACCCGGTCCGGGCCAGGCCGAGCCCGGCCCGCACGGCCAGCCGCTCGCACCCGGCGTGGTCCAGCGGGCCGTCGGTGGCCAGCGCCACGATGCAGGATCCGGCCGCTGGCGCGGTCGGCTCGCCGGCCGGCGGCTCCGGCAACAGCCGGCCGACCGGTACCCCGGCCACGGTGAGCCGCTGCTGCTCACCGAAGTTGGTCATGACCACCGCGGCGACGGTGTGGCCGCTCGGCAACACCCGGGACGCAGTGCCGATCCCGCCCTTGTAGCCGAGGCAGCTCATCCCGGTACCGGACCCGACCGCGCCCTCCGGCGGCGGCATCGCCGAGCCGATCGAGGCGCGCGCCGCGGTAAGTGCCGCGGCTACGTCCGGCCTGCCGACCTGCATCCGGCGGGCCTCGGACAGGAACGAGTCGTCGCACTCGGCCACTATCGGGATGATCACGTTCTCCTCGCCGATCTGCGGCTCCTCCTCGATGAGCAGCTCCACCGCGGCGTCGTACACCCGTCCGACCTGCATGGTCGAGGTGAGGAAGATCGGCGTCTCGACCAGTCCCCACTCGGCCGCAGCCAGGAACCCGGTGCACTCGCCCGCGCCGTTGAGCGCCGCCCCGCCGGCCGGCACCGGTGACCGGAACAGGTTGCCCCCGAGGTCGAGCACCGTGACCCCGGTCCGGGCGATACCGCGACCGCGGGGCGGGTCCGGCTCGTCCCGCCAGATCGTGGCGTGGCCGAGGCCGACCCCGGGCACGTCGAGCACCGAACCGGTCGGTCCGGACGGCAGCAGTCCGATGCTCAGGCCGATATCGGCGACGCGAGGCACCGTGCCAGGATGCCATCCATGCGGCAGATTCCCGTGGTGTGGTCGGCGGCGTCTCTCGGTCATGATCCGGGTGCCGAGGTGTGGGTCGGGGTGCCCATGCAAGGCTCGGAGGTCGCCGAGCGGGTCGAGGTGATCAAGGACACGCTGACCGGTGCCGGCGCGCCGCTGCTGGACGCGGTCGAGCACGACGACACCGTCTTGCACGCGGTGCACGATCCGGACTTCGTCCGGCACATGGCCACCATCCACGAGGCGTGGCTCGCGGCCGGGTTCAAGGAGCTGGTCGGCCAGGACCGGGTGGTGCCGTACGTGTTTCCGACCGAGGCGCTGCTCTGCGGGCTGCCGTTGCGTACCCCGACCGCGATCCATGGCCGGGCCGGCCGGTACGGCTACGACACGATGACGCTGATCGGGCCCGGCTCGTGGCCGGCGATCAGGGGGGCGGTGGATGCGGCGCTGACCGCGGTCGACCTGGTCCGTGGCAATGGTGACCAGCCGGGCGTGCAGGTCGTCTACGCGCTGTGCCGCCCGCCCGGCCATCACGCCACTCCAAGCGGCTACGGCGGCTCCTGCTACCTCAACAACGCGGCAGTGGCGGCCGAGGCGCTGCGCCGGACCGGAGCGGACCGGGTCGCGATCGTGGACCTGGACGCCCATCACGGCAATGGCACCCAAGCGATCTTCTATGACCGCCCGGACGTGTACTACGGCTCGCTACACATCGACCCGGGCGCCGGCTGGTTCCCGCACTACGTCGGTTACGCGCAGGAGCGCGGGCGCGGTGCGGGCACCGGGACGAACCGGAACCGGCCGCTGGCTGAGGGCACCGGGGACGGAGACTGGCTGGCTGCGCTCACCGAGATCGTCGACGAGGTCACCGCGTTCGGGCCGCAGGCGCTGGTGGTTTCGCTCGGCGTCGATGCCGCGCTGGATGATCCGGAGAGCCCGCTACGGGTCAGCGAGGACGGATATCACCGGGCGGGGGAGCTGCTCGGCGAGCTCGGCGTGGCAACGGTCGTGGTCCAGGAGGGCGGCTATCACCTGTCGACGCTCGGCGGACTCGTGCTCGCCACGCTGACCGGCATCGCGGCCCCGTAGTGCCCCTTCCCGATCATTACCGGCGCCCCTGCCGCGCTTGAGCGATCATTACCGGCGCTCTGCCGCGCTTGAGCGATCATTACCGGCGCTGTGTCGCACAAATCGCCCTAAATTGCGTGATCAACCGCGCAGAGCGCCGGTAATGATCGGGATGGGCACCGGCTTTATCCGGCCTCGCGCAGCTCGTCGAGGATCCTGGTGCGCAGCGCGTCCGGGCCAACGCCAAGGCGCGTCAGCACCAGCATGGCCAGCCCCTGACCCTCCCGGATCATCCCAAGCATGATGTGCTCGGTGCCGATGTACTTGTGGTCGAGGCGCAGTGCCTCGCGCAGGCTCAGCTCCAGCACCTTCTTGTTCCGCGGTGTAAATGGGATGTGCTCGGACAGCATGCCGAGCCGGCTGCGCTTGGCACGCCCGCGCAATGCGTCCGGGCCGAACGCGGCCTCGATCCGCCGCCGTACCTCATCGAGGTTGATCCCGATCGCGCCGAGCGCCTCCGCGTCACCGATTCCGAACGGCCCGCAAGCAAGCTCCGCCTGGATCTCCTGCTCGACTGCGGCCGGCGTCACACCCAGCTCGGTCAGCACCCGAGCGGCGACCGCGTCCGGTTGCTCGAGCATGCCGAGCAGCAGGTGCTGAGTGCCGACTCGGTCGTGACCGAGCCGGCGCGCGGCGACCTGCGCGGCCATGACCGACTCGCGGGCCGGGCGGGTAAAGCGTTCGAACATCAGTCCCTCCGGAGCAGCCCACGCCGGGCCGCGTGCTTCTTGTGTACGGCCTGCCGGCTTACCCCGAGCTCGGCCGCGATGTCCTGCCAGGACCAACCCTGGGAGCGGGCGTTGGCGACCTGAAGCGCCTCCAACTCCTCGAGTAGCCGGCGCAGCGCGGACACCGCGCGCAGTCCGACGCGCGGATCCTTGCTGTCCAGACCGTTGGCCAGCTCGGTTGCGGAATCCATGGCTGTCATCCTAGGTTGACAACTGGGCAGTCGTCAACCAGTGTTGACAAGTGGCGGAGGCGGCGTCGAAGAGCCCGCGTTGTCCCGCGAACGCCTGGTAGAAGCAAAGAAGGATCTGTAAAGCTCACTTGACACCGACTGCTGTAAAGCTTACTTTCCACTTGTGCGAAACGATGTGCGCAAGCTGCGAAGCGAGGCGGCGCTCTCGCAGGGGGAGCTCGCGACCCGGCTCGGCGTGTCGAGGCAGACCGTGAACGCCATCGAGACCGGCCGCTACAGCCCCTCGCTGCCGCTCGCCATCGCCATCGCGCGCATGTTCGGTCAACCAGTCGAGGAGATCTTCCATGTCGACCACCAGTCCTGAGAGCCCGGCGCGTGGCCGCCGTGGAAATCGGGCCGGCCGCTGGGTCACGCCCGCCTTCGCGCTGGTCCTTGGCGTGTTCTTCTTCGTCGTCGCGGTCGTCCAGGACGACTTGGGCGGTGCCTGGTTCTCGCTCGGTCTGTTCACCGGCTACGCGGCACTGCTCGCGTTTCTGGGCAGCCGGGTCGAGGTGGTCGGCCTGTTGCGCGGGGACACCACCGACGAGCGGGCCGGACAGATTCACCTGCGGGCGGCCGCGTTCGCGTTCCACGTGCTGGTCCTGGTGCTGACCACCGGGTTCATCGTGGGGCTGCTCATCGAAAGCACGCTTACCGAGACGTTTGCCGGGCTCTGCGCTATTGCCGGTGTGAGCTTGATCGGCGCCTACGTGGTGCTGGCCCGCCGGTCCTGATTGGCGGGCACCGGCGCCGCCGCCCGACCACTCCCTCGAACACGCCGGGCCACCGCGAGCGTCAGGCCCCCGAGCCGCCGTCGCGACCTCAAGTAACCTGGCCGAAACACGACCCGGCCAGACTGAGGCTCCCCGCATAAACGACCCGGGAGCGGCAGGCAGACAGTGGACAAGCAGCAAGAGTTCGTCCTGCGGACCCTCGAGGAACGCGACATCAGGTTCGTCCGGCTTTGGTTCACCGATGTGCTCGGTTTCCTCAAGTCGGTCGCAGTCGCCCCGGCCGAGCTCGAGGGCGCGTTCGCCGAAGGCATCGGGTTCGACGGCTCGGCGATCGAGGGCTTCGCCCGGGTCTACGAGTCCGACATGCTGGCCAAGCCCGACCCGGCCACGTTCCAGATCTTGCCCTGGCGGGCCGAGGCGCCCGGATCCGCCCGGATGTTCTGCGACATCCTGCTGCCGGACGGCAGCCCGTCCTACGCCGACCCGCGCTACGTGCTCAAGCGCGCGCTGGCCAAGGCGGCCGATGCCGGGTTCACGTTCTACACCCATCCAGAGATCGAGTTCTTCCTGTTCGAGCGGCGGCCGGAACCCGGTCAGGTTCCGGTGCCGATCGACTCCGGCGGGTACTTCGACCACACCCCGCACGCGGTCGCGCACGACTTCCGCCGCACCGCGATCACGATGCTGGAGACGATGGGGATCTCGGTCGAGTTCAGCCACCATGAGGGCGCGCCCGGCCAGCAGGAGATCGACCTGCGCTACGCCGACGCGCTGACCACCGCGGACAACATCATGACGTTCCGCCTGGTGATGAAGGAGGTCGCGCTCGAGCAAGGCGTGTTCGCGTCCTTCATGCCCAAGCCGCTGACCGAGCACCCGGGCTCGGGCATGCACACGCACCTGTCGCTGTTCGAGGGCGACCGCAACGCTTTCCACGAGCCGGGTGCGGAGTTCCAGCTCTCCAAGGTGGGGCGCGCGTTCATCGCCGGAGTGTTGCGGCACGCGGCCGAGTGCAGCGCGGTGACTAACCAATGGGTGAACTCGTACAAGCGGCTCTGGGGCGGTGCGCGGCAGACCGCAGGTGCCGGTGGTGAGGCACCGGCCTACGTGTGTTGGGGGCACAACAACCGCTCCGCGCTGGTCCGGGTGCCGATGTACAAGCCAGGTAAGGGCCAGGCGACGCGGGTGGAGTTCCGCTCGCTCGACTCGGCCTGCAACCCGTACCTCGCGTTCGCCGTGATCCTGGCCGCCGGCCTGCGCGGGATCCAGGAGGGGTATGAACTGCCGCCCGGCGCCGAGGACGACGTGTGGGCGCTCACCGACGCCGAACGGCACGCGCTTGGCATCAAGCCGCTACCAGAAGACCTGGCCGACGCGATTGCGCTGATGGAGCACAGCGAGCTGGTCGCGGAGACCCTCGGCGAGCACGTCTTCGACTTCTTCCTGCGCAACAAGCGCGCCGAGTGGGAGGACTACCGGGCGCAGGTGGGGCAGTACGAGCGGGACCGCTACCTTCCAGTGCTGTAGGCCCGATCCGGGCAAATGAATCGGCGCAGGTCGGGCACACGTGTACGAGCAGAGTCGGTGGCGCGTGCTTGATCACGCCCCGGCTGTGACGGATAGCGTTGGGTGGGTGACGGTGGGCGATGTGGTCCGGCGGGTATCGCCGGCGACCCGATTGGCGCGGCTGGGGTTCATCGATCCAGACCGCGCGGTCGGCCTGTTTCACGCCCCGGTTCTGGCACCGCTCGACCCCGACGCACTCGCCGCCGACCTGGCCGACACCGCCGATCCCGATCTCGCGCTCGGCTCGCTGGTGAAATGCGCGGAGGCGGCCGAACGGCTCGGTTTTCCGTTGACTGCCGAGCTGGCCGCCGCAGCAGCGAGGGCCCGGGCCCGGCTGCTCGCGGTGCTGGGGGTCAGCGCTGCGCTGGGCGAGCACCTAGCGCGGGCCCCGCATCAGTGGCGGGCGGTGCTGCCGGGAGCCGGCGCGCCGCCCGATCTCGGGCTGGCGGTCGGAGCCGGAGTGGACCCGACCGGCCGGGACTACCGGGCTGCGCTGCTCACCGCCGTCGGCGCCGACCCCGCCGGATCCGACCCAGTGGCTGCCTCCGGACCGCAGGTGCTCGACGAGCTGCGGATGGCGTACCGGCGCGAGCTGCTCACGGTGGCGGGTGCCGACCTGGCCGGCGACTGGGGGATCGAGCGGGTCGGCGCCGAGCTTGCCGAACTTGCGGCCGGAACGCTCGAAGCCGCCCTGGCGATCGCCCGCGCTGCCGATCCCGCCCATCCTGCCGATCCCCCGGGCCGGCCCGCCGGCTCGCTGGCCATCGTGGCGATGGGCAAGACCGGTGGCCGGGAGCTGAACTATGTCAGCGACGTCGATGTCGTGTTCGTAGCCGACACCGACCCGGACGCCGCTGGCGAGTCGGCGGCACTCGGCCGGGCCACCAGGCTCGCTACCGCGGTGATCCACGCCTGCTCGGCGGCCACGCCCACCGGAACGATCTGGCCGGTCGACGCGTCGCTGCGCCCGGAGGGCAAGGCCGGACCGCTGGTCCGCACGCTGCCTAGCTACGTGGCGTACTACCAGCGCTGGGCGAAGACCTGGGAGTTCCAGGCGCTGCTCAAGGCCCGGCCGGTGGCCGGCGACCCGGAGCTCGGCCAGCGCTACGTGGACGCGGTGGCACCGCTGCTGTGGTCGGCCGCGGACCGGGACGGCTTCGTCGAAGACGTCCAGTCGATGCGCCGCCGGGTGGAGCGGCATGTGCCGCCGGAGCAGGCCGGCCGGCAGCTCAAGCTTGGTCCCGGTGGGCTGCGCGACATCGAGTTCGCGGTGCAGCTACTCCAGCTCGTACACGGTCGCTCGGATGAGTCGTTGCGGGTCGGAGGGACGATCGAGGCGCTGCGGGCACTCGCCGCCGGCGGTTACGTGGGCCGGGTCGATGCGGCCCAGTTGGAGGAGACCTACGGCTTCCTGCGCACGCTGGAGCACCGCCTGCAGCTCTACCGGCTGCGCCGGACCCACCTGCTGCCCGAGGCCACCGACGAGCTACGCCGGCTCGGTCGCGCGCTCGGCCTGCGCGCGGACCCGGTCACCCAGCTCGATCAGGCGTGGCGGGCGCACGCGCGAGAGGCCCGGCGGCTGCACGAGAAGCTGTTCTACCGCCCGCTACTGGCCGCGGTCGCGCGGATCCCGAGCGAGGCCACCAGACTTACCGAAACCGCGGCCAGGCAGCGACTGGAGGCGCTGGGTTACGCGGATCCAGCCGGGGCCATGCGACATCTGGAGGCGCTGACGGTCGGAATGACCCGGCGGGCGGCGATCCAGCGGACGCTGCTTCCGGTGATGCTCGGCTGGTTCGCCGACTCCGCTGACCCGGACGCCGGGCTGCTCGCGTTCCGGCAGGTATCCGAGGCACTCGGGACCACGCCCTGGTATCTGCGCCTGCTCCGGGACGAGGGGGCGACCGCGCAGCGAATGGCCCGGGTGCTGGCGTCCAGCCGGTACGCGAGCGATCTGCTGCTGCGCGCCCCGGAGGCGGTGGCGATCCTCAGCGACGAGGCCGAGCTCCAGCCACGATCGCGGTCGGTGCTCGATCCGGAGATCCAGGCGGCGGTGGGCCGGGCGGACAGCGCGGATGCCGCGGTGGTCGCGACTCGGGCGATCCGGCGGCGCGAGCTGTTCCGGATCGCGGTCGCCGATCTGCTCGGGCTGATCGACGTGGAAGAAGTTGGGCTCGCGCTGGCCGAAGTGACCGGAGCCGTGCTGGACGGCGCGCTGAGCGCAGCTACTCGCGCGGTCGCCGGCGAGCTCGGTGTCGAGAAGCTGCCAACCCGGCTGGCCGTGGTGGCAATGGGCCGGCTGGGCGGTCGCGAGCAGGGTTACGGCAGCGACGCGGATGTGTTGTTCGTGCATGAGCCGCGGCTCGGAGCGGACGAGCGAGCGGCCTCCGATGCGGCGCACGCGGTTGCCGGCGAGCTGCGCAGGCTGCTGATGGCGCCGGCGCCAGATCCGGCCCTGCAGGTGGACGCGGACCTGCGCCCAGAGGGTCGGCAGGGCCCGCTGGTCCGGACGCTGTCCGCGTACGCCGCCTACTACCAGCGGTGGGCGCACACCTGGGAGGCCCAGGCACTGCTGCGCGCCGAGCCGGTGGCCGGCGACCCCGACCTCGGCCGGCGGTTCGTCGAGCTCGCCGATCCGATTCGCTGGCCGGCGGATGGTCTGCCCGAATCGGCGGTGCGGGAGATCCGCAGGATCAAGGCGCGGGTCGAGGCCGAGCGGCTACCCCGCGGCGCCGATCCGGCGTTGCACACCAAGCTCGGCCGGGGCGGACTGGCCGACATCGAGTGGACCGTCCAGCTGCTCCAGCTCCGGAATGCCGCCGCCGTGCCAGCCTTGCGCACGACAAGGACACTGGCCGCTCTGGATGCCGCCCGGGACGCCGGGCTGCTGGGTTCGAACGACGCCAAGATCCTCGCCGAGGCCTGGCGGCTGGTGTCCCGGGTGCGAAACGGCATCACGCTGGTGCGCGGGCTGCCGTCGGATACGCTCCCGTCCGACCTTCGTGGCCTGTCGGGAATTGCCCGCTATCTGCAGTACGCTCCCGGCGACGTGGGAGCGCTGTTGGAGGACTATCGGCGGATCACCCGGCGGGCCCGGGCCACCGTGGAAAGGGTGTTCTACGCGTGAGCCCGGTTTTTCGGCGCGCGGCCGAGAAAGGGCAGCGTGAGCAGCCGGTCCGGATGCGCGACCTGCTCACCAAGAACCGGGAGTTCCGCGGTCTGGTCCTGGCCCAGGTCACCAGCGAGATTGGCGACCACTTCGCCCGGTTCGCACTGGCGGCATTAGTCTTCGAGCGGTCGGACAGCATGGTCGCCGCAGCGTTGGCCTTCGTCGTCGGCTACCTGCCGGGAATCTTCGGCGCTGTGCTGCTGGCTCCGTTCGCGGATCGGGTACCCCGTAAGCGCGTCCTGCTGGTTTGCGACGCTGCCCGTGCGGTGCTGGTCGCGCTACTCGCGCTTCTCGCGGTTTCCAGTACGCCGATCTGGGCGCTGTTCGTGGTGCTGCTGGCCAGCCAGCTGTTCAGCCCGCCGTTCGAGGCAGCCCGGGCGGCGCTGGTGCCGGATCTGCTACCGGATTCCCGGGAGTTCTTCGCCGGGACGTCCCTGACCAGGGCGCTGTACCAGATCAACCAGGTGATCGGGCTCACCGTAGCCGGTGTGGTGGTCACCGCGTTCTCGGCCCGGACCGCGTTGGCCATCGACGCGCTTACCTTCGCCCTCTCGTTCCTGATCCTGCTCACCGCGCTGCGGCCGCGACGGGCGCCGATCGAGGGACGCGCCGGCGTGCGCGGCTTTCTCGCCGACACCGCGGAAGGCGCCCGGATCGCCTGGGCCGACCCGCTGCGCCGAGTGTTCATCGGCTTCGTTTGGGTGACCGCGCTGCTGCTGATCGCGCCCGAGGCGGTGGCGATCGCGTACGCCGACGAGCAGGACGTGCCGAATCTCAGCGGAGCACTAATGGCCGCGATCCCGGCCGGCGCCACGGTCGGCGTGGCGATCATCTCGCGGATCGGCCCGACGCGGGCAGTCGGCCTGGTCCGGGTGCTTGCGGTGCTGTCATTCCTGCCGCTGATCCTGACCGTGCTGGATCCCGGTGTCTACGTGTCCGCGGGCCTGTGGTTCGTCTCCGGAATGCTGCAGGCCTTCCTGGTTCCGGTGATGGTCACGGTGAACCTGGCCACGCCCAGCCAGTACCGAGGTCGGCTGAACGGGCTGGCCGGTGGTGGGCTCGGGGTGGCAACCGCCATCGGGTTCCTCGCCGCCGGTGCGCTGGCCGACCTGAGCTCGCCGCAAGCGGCGATCGCGACCGCCGGAGTGGCCGGCGTGATCGTGGTCGGGCTTTTCTCGCTGGTGTGGCCGAAGGTGCCGGATCGTCCGGTGACCGGCGGCTTAACGCATACCTGACCGCCGGCTGGTCGCGGGTGCCGGTCAGCAGCTCACCGCATGGGTGAGCCGGGGTTGCTTACCTGGCTCGGGTAGCGCCCGGCGGCGGAAGATCGCGAACTGCAATCCGAAACCGGCGCACAGCGCTAGCGCCCCACCCACGATGTCGAGCACGAAGTGGTTTGCGGTGGCCACAATGACCAGCGCGGTCAGCATCGGGTAGACCAGCCCCAGGATCCGCACCCAGAGCCGCTCGGCGAGGAAGAACACGGCGATCGCACACCACAACGCCCAGCCGGCGTGCATCGATGGCATTGCCGCGTACTGGTTGGAGAACTCGGCGACATCGCCGGAGGCCAGCGAGCCCCAGGTGTGGTGCGTGATGACGGTGTCGACGAAGCCGTAGTCCTTGAGGAACCTCGGCGGGGCCAGCGGCATCAGCCAGAAGCCGATCAGTGCGATGATCGTGGTCAGGTACAGCGTCGTGCGCAGCGGCCGGTAGAAGACCGGATGCTTGATGTACAGCCAGACCAGAACGGCGATCGTCACCGTGAAATGCATGGTGGCGTAGAAGTAGTTCGCGCCGACCACTAGCCAGCTGACGCCGTCGACGGCCTTGTTCAGCCCGAGCTCGAAGCCGATGCCGAGCTCGCGCTCGAACGCATACAGGCTGCGCGCCCGGTGGATGGCGGCGTCGACCTGGGTCGGCACGCCATTGCGGATCAAGGAATAGGCCCAGTAGCCCAGCCCGATCAGTAGCAGCTCGAGCAGGGCGTTCGGACGGGGGGAACGGAACAACTCGATCAGCCGCGCGCGCCAGGTCGGCGTCGCGCGGTCTTGCTCGAGCGTCGCCGTGGCCACCCCCGCACTGCCTATCGGCTGCCCCGTATCAACCATTCCGTGTGCTCCCCGATCATCGAGCTACGTAGTCTGCCAGATGGCTCCGACAGAACGGGATAACCTCGGCCCGACCGTTACCCTCGCGGTCATTTGCGACATCCGGCAACCGGATTTCCGCGGATCTCCAGCCAGGCACGCTGACCAGCCTCGCCGGGTGAGCGCTGCTTGATCAGGTCCGAACGGGGTACAAGCGTGGGGCCTTTGGACCCGATGCCGAGGCGCACTGCGGCGTCCCGATGAAAGGGGTCGAGCCGATGCTCGCGCTCATCGCTGCACTCTTGATCGCGCTGTACGCGTTCGACGTAAATCCCGATACTCCCAACCTGTTGTACCTAGGTCTTGCGTTCTGGGCGGCGCATTTCGCCTTCGGGATTCCGTGGCCGCGCCGCTGGCGGTAGCCACCGCTTCCGGCTGAAGGAATCGGCGGTGCCGGCCGACCCGGCACGGAGATCCTGTTAGGTCAACCACGATCCCCGTAGCCTTTGTTCCAATGCGGGTCGGCCACGCACGGCGGCGGCTGCCGCCTGGGTGTTCCGGCACGTCCAGGACAAGCCCGGATTTCGTGGTGCCTACCTGGGCGGCTCCACGATCTCGCTACCGGACGAAGCCGAGCTGCCGGCCACCTCGGAGCGCCGAGCCGGGCTGATCCGCGGTGCGCTGCCCGGTCTGTGGCAACTGGCCACGAAGATCATGTCCGCAACTCGGAGGTCATCGGCTAGCCGGTGCGCCGGCCGGAATGCGGTCTGAGCGGAAAACCGGTTGTCCGCAGCGGCCGCCGTCTGCTGCGCTTGGTCTGACAGCTGTCCGACCGAGTAGCCAAGGAGCCGAGCGATGCGGCGAGCGTTCATGTCCAACCAGAAGGGAATCGCTACCTATTCAAGGGACATGACGCTCTGTGAGCACACTGAACCTGGGGATTTTGGCGCATGTCGACGCCGGTAAGACCAGCCTGACCGAGCGGCTGCTCTACTCCGCCGGTGTCATCGACCACATCGGCAGCGTCGATCACGGCGACACCCAGACCGACACCCTTGCGCTGGAGCGGCAGCGCGGTATCACGATCAAGTCCGCGGTTGTCTCCTTCGTCATCGACGACGTCACGATCAACTTGATCGACACTCCCGGCCACCCGGACTTCATCGCCGAGGTGGATCGGATCCTGAGCGTGCTCGATGGCGCGGTGCTCGTGATCTCCGCGGTGGAGGGCGTGCAGGCGCAGACCCGGGTGCTTATGCGGGCGCTCCAGCGGCTGCGAATCCCGACACTCATCTTCGTGAACAAGATCGACCGCGGTGGCGCCGGGTACAGCCGGGTGCTCGACACGGTCGCGATCCGGCTGAGCCCGGCGATCGTGGCGATGGGCTCAGCCGCCGGCCTCGGCACCCGTGGCGCCTCGGTCGCGCAGTTCGGCCCCGCCGACGACGCGTTCGTCGCCCGGCTGGTCGACCTGCTCGCGAGTGAGGACGAGGCGCTGCTGGCCGCGTACGTGGAGGACGAGAGCGCGGTTTCTTACCGCCGGCTGCGCGGCGCGCTGGCGGCGCAAACCAAGCAAGCGCGAGCGCACCCGGTGTTCTTCGGCTCCGCCATCACCGGCGCCGGGGTCGACGCGCTGATCGTGGGCATCACCGAGTTGCTGCCGGTGAGCGACGGCGACGCCGACGGCCCCACCTCGGCCACGGTCTTCAAGGTCGAGCGCGGCCCCGCGGGGGAGAAGATCGCCTATGCCCGGATGTTCTCCGGCACGATCCGCAACCGCGCGCGGCTTCAGCTCCGGGGCGAGGACGCCCAGAAGATCACCGCGATCCGGGTGTTCGACCGCGGCTCGACGGTCCGCCGGGAGTCGGTGGGGGCCGGAGAGATCGCCAAGTTGTGGGGTCTGGGCGAGGTCCGGATCGGCGACCCGATCGGCGTTTCTCGCGCAGCGGCAAACGGCCACTACTTCGCCCCGCCGAGCTTGGAGACCGTCGTCCTGCCGAGTCGCCGCGCCGACAAGGGCGCGCTACACGTGGCCCTGGCCCAGCTGGCCGAGCAGGATCCGCTGATCAACTTGCGGCAGGACGACATCCGGCAGGAGATCTACGTCTCGCTGTACGGCGAGGTGCAGAAGGAGGTGATCCAGGCGACCCTGGCCGACGACTTCGGCCTGGACGTAACGTTCCGGGAGACCACAACGATCTGCGTCGAGCGGCCGGTCAGCACCGCTGCGGCCGTCGAGACCCTGGACGACCCGGA
>DATAFN010000311.1:0-7032 GCA_036257435.1 Actinomycetes bacterium | reverse complement strand
CCCGGAGTCGGTGCCGTCCGGTCCCGACGCGGTCGCGTCGGTCCGTGTGCCGGACGTGTTCGTCGCCGCCTAGCCCTGGGCCGGCCTCCCGCAGGTTCAGATCTGCTAGCCCGAGCTTGTGGATGCACTCGGCGATTCCCGTGCTCGCCGATCCGTTCGCCCATGCCGCGCCGCTGCTAGCCTGAGCATGTCGTCCGGGCGAGCAGCGAAGCCGGTGAGACTCCGGCGCTGTCCCGCAACTGTGACGGTCCGATCGATCGGCGGACGCCGGCCGAGATCGATCCGGGCCGAAGCCAGGTCGCCTGCATGCTCCGGTGACGAGCCAGCTCTCGAGGCAAGAGCGAGGCCCGTACGGCGAGCGCTGAGGCCTCCGTCGTCGAGCGTTGCATCTGCCTCCGCTCGATTGATGGAGGTAGTGAGTTGCGTACGTTACATCTCAAGCGCCGGGCGGTATCCGGGGTTCTCGTCGCGGCCACATTGGTACTCGCCGGTTGTGGCAACGACGCCGAACCGAGCGGGGCCGCACCGTTCACGCAAGCTTCGTCGACATTCCCGGTCACCGTCACCGACGGCGCAGGCAAGCAGGTCACACTGACCAATCGCCCTGCGGCAATCGTGTCGCTTGCTCCCACCCCGACCGAGATGCTGTTCGCGATCGGCGCCGGCCCCCAGGTCAAAGCCGTGGACACGCTGTCCAACTACCCGGCCGAGGCGCCCCGAACGGACCTGTCGGGATTCGAGCCGAATGTCGAGGCGATCGCCGGCTACCAGCCCGATCTGGTCGTGTTGACCGACGACATCCAGGATGTGGTGGCCGGCCTGGCCGCGCTCGATATCCCGGTGCTGCGCGTCCCGGCGGCCAACACCCTGGACGATACCTACCGCCAGCTCAGCACCCTCGGGACCGCTACCGGGCACCCGGCCGAGGCCGCCGCGGTCGTCGCGCAGATGCGTGCAGACATTCAGCAGATCGCCGGCAGTGTGCCGGAACGTACCGACAAGCTCAGCTACTACCACGAGCTCGACCAGACGCTGTTCACCGTTACCTCGGACACGTTCATCGGACAGATCTACAGCTTGGTCGGACTGCAGAGCGTGGCGGATCCGGCCGGCCCGCAAGGCGGGCCGTACCCGCAGCTTTCCGCCGAGTTCCTCGTCGACGCGAACCCGGATCTGATCTTCCTGGCCGATACCAAGTGTTGCGGCCAGTCGGCCGAGATGATTGCCAAGCGGCGTGGGTTCGCTGAGCTGTCCGCGGTCAAGGAAGGGCGAGTCATCGAACTCGACGATGACATCGCGTCGCGCTGGGGCCCACGGGTGGTGGACTTCCTCCGGGTCGTCGCCGACGCCGTGGCCCGGGTCCCGTCCGCGGTCCCGACCGGGTGAGCCCGACGGACGGTCAGTCATGATGTCGCGTGCCAGTGCGACCGACCGGCCGGGAGTGCTCGTCCCGACGAACGGCCGGCCGTGACAGCGCGTGCCGATGCGACCGGCCGGCGGGGACTGCTCGTCCCGCCGGTCGCGCTGCCCGGCCTGACCCGGTTGCGTCTTGGCTGGGTGCTGGCCGGACTGGCCGGGGTCGTGCTCGCGCTGCTGGCCGGGGTGGTGATCGGTCCGGTCCGGCTGGATCCGCTCGCGGTCGTTAAGGACCTGGTCGGCCTGGACTCCGGGCTGAGCGCGAGCGACCGCACGATCATCTACGCGCTGCGGTTGCCCAGGGTCGTGCTCGCGATGCTGGTGGGTGCGACGCTGGCCGTGTGCGGCGCGGCCTATCAGGGTGTGTTCGGTAACCCGCTGGCCGACCCGTACCTGTTGGGCGTCGCGGCCGGTGCCGGTCTGGGCGCCACGCTCGCGATCGCGGTCGGCGGCGCCGGAGCGTCGGCCACGCCGATGTACATCCCGATATGTGCGTTCATCGGCGCGCTCGTCTCAGTGGCGCTTGCCTACCTCGTCGGCACCGCCCGCGGGAGGCGCGGCTCGGCCACCACATTGATCCTGGCCGGGGTGGCGGTGGCGAGCTTCATGACCGCGCTGCAGATTTTCGTCCAGCAGCGCTACCAGGAATCCATCCGCGAGGTGTACTCCTGGGTGCTCGGCCGGCTGACCACTGCCGGCTGGGGCGAGGTGCTGCTGCTGTTGCCCTACACCGTGCTAACGGTCGCGGTGCTGGTCGCCAACCGGTGGGTGCTCGACGTGCTGGTGCTCGGCGACGACGAGGCCGCGGCGCTTGGCCTGAACCCGCGTCGGACCCGGCTGGTCATCGTGGTCGTGGCGTCGCTCGGCACCGCTGCCGCGGTCTCGGTCTCCGGCCTGATCGGATTCGTCGGCGTGATCGTCCCGCACACCGTGCGGCTGCTCGCCGGGGCCGGACACCGGGTGGTGCTCCCGCTGTCCCTGCTGTTCGGCGCCACGTTCTTGGTGTTCGCCGACCTGCTGGCCCGGACGCTGCTCGCCCCGGCGGAGCTTCCGATCGGAGTGATCACCGCGTTCTTCGGGGCGCCGTTCTTCGCACTGGTGCTGCACCTGTCCCGGCGGAGCCTGACGTGACCGCGCCGACGCCGTCGTTGGCCGTGCAGGACCTGGTCGTCACGGTCGGTGCCGCCCGGCTGCTGCACGGGGTGTCGATCTCCGCCGTCGCGGGGGAGTGGCTGGCAGTCATCGGCCCGAACGGCGCCGGCAAGTCGACGCTGTGCCGGGTGTTGACCGGGCTATTGAGCCCAGCCTCGGGCTCGGTCCGGCTGGGTGGCCGCCCGACCAGCGAGCTGACCCGGCGGGATCGGGCCCGCCAGATCGCCTACGTGCCGCAGGCTCCGGTGGTCCCCCCCGGGGTGACCGCGGCCGACTACGTGCTGCTCGGGCGCACTCCACATCTGCGGCCGCTCGGCAGCGACCGCGGCGCCGACCGCTCGGTCGCGCATGCCGCCCTGGCGCGGCTCGACGTGCTGCGGTTCGCCGATCGGACCCTGGCTACGCTCTCCGGCGGTGAGCGGCAGCGGGTGCTGATCGCTCGCGCGCTGGCTCAGGCGGCGCCGATCGTGTTGCTGGACGAGCCGACCACCGCGCTCGACATCGGCGCGCAGCAGGATGTGCTCGAGCTCATCGACGTGCTGCGGCACGAGTCCGGGCTGACCGTCCTGACTACGCTGCACGACCTGACCCTGGCCGGCCAGTACGCGGATCGGCTGGTACTGCTCAGCGCGGGCCAGGTGGTTGCCGAGGGTTCGCCGACCGACGTCCTCAGCGAGGATGCGATCGAGCGCTACTACGGCGCCCGGATGCGCGTCGTCATCGATCACGGCCGGCCGCTAGTGCTGCCGGTGCGCGGCCCGGTACCGGTTCGCCGCCGGAGCGAAGCCGGCTAATGCTAGGCCTCGCGCACCTGTCCGGCTGGTAGCCATCCGCGGCGACCATCTCGGCCAGCTGCCGACTGGCCTGTCCGAACGTCGCCCAGCTGAGCTCCTCGCGTTGCGCTGTTGTCGTCAGTCACCTGTGGGCGGCTTTGCGGACCCTGAATGGCGCTCGGACTAGCCGCGCAGCCGTAGCCCCCGCGGGGTGGCATGGAACCCGGCCGTCTCGAGCACCCGGCCGAGTGGGGAGACGAGCACACCGGTGCCGTCGGCCCGCTCGACGGTGAGCTTGCCGAGCGCGCCATCGCGGACGGCGAGCGCGAGCGCGTCCACCGCCGGTTGCAGCGCATCCAGCTCCTCGCTCCAGGTGAGCAGCGTGCGCCCACCGCGCTCGACGTACAGCACTAGCTCGCCATCGACGAGCACGACGATCGCTCCGGCCTTACGACCCGGTTTGTGCCCGCTGGCCACCTCGTCGGGGCGGTCCGGCCAAGCCAGGGCGGCACCGTACGGGTTGGCCGGGTCGGTCGCCGCCAGCACCAACGCGCGGGATCCGTCGGCCAGCGGCTCAACCAGAGCACGCAACCGGTCGACTGCTCCGGGCAGTGCGAACTGCGCAGCGCCGAGCCCTTCGACGAAGTAACCGCGCCGGGCCCGGCCGGCGTCCTCGAACGCCCGCAGCACCTTGTAGATAGGCGCGAAACCACCGGCCGGCCGTTCACCGACCACCGCGCCCCGGGTCAGCACGCCATGCCGGTCCAGCAGGGTCTCGGCCAGCGCGTGCGCACGGCGGGTCGGGTCGGCGTCGGGCGGTGGCACCAACCACCACCGCCCGGCCATCGTCGGCGGCCCACCCCGGGACGGCAACGCCGGCCGGCCCAGGGCTCCGGCCCGGCCCGGCGCCCTACTCGCACCGAATGCACCAGCCAACCCCGACGCTGCAGCCCGGCCGGTCCGCCCGTACCTGGATCGCGGTGTGGTCGGCCGGGACCGATGCGTGCCCCTGCCGGCGCCGAGTAGCGCACGAATTGGGGCGAGCGTGTCGTTGCTGATGTGCCCCGCCCAGACCAGGTCCCACATCGTCGTGGCCAGCGCCTGATCGTCCAGCGAGCCGATCCGGTCCGCGAGCGCTCGGAAGAACAGAGCGTGCCCGTCGCTCAGCGCGGCCAGGATCTGCTGATGGAGCGGAGTGAGCTCTACCGCCGGATCGGGTGGAGGGAGCAGCACCGGAGCGGCGTCCGTCTGGTAGAGCGAGATCCAGCCGTCTTTGCCGGGCAGCACGCCTCGGCCTGACCAGAGCACCTCACCGCCGGCGGACAGCTCGTCGAGCATGGTCGGGGAGTAGTCCGCGACTCGCGCGGGGAGCACCAGCGACTCCAGCGCGGAGGCGGGCAGCGGCGCGCCCTGGAGCTGTTCGATCGCACGGAGTAGGCCGTCTACCCCGCGTAGCGCGTTTCCGCCGACCGCGGACCCGACGTGCTGCCAGGCCGGGAGGAACCGGGCCAAGCTGACCGGAGGGACCGGCTCGGCCTCCTTGCGCAGCGCGGCGATCGACAACCGACGGATCCGGCGCAGCACCGACGCGTCGCACCACTCGGTGCCGCTACCGCCGGGTCGGAACGCGCCTTCCACCGCTCGCCCATCGGTGGCGAGCCGGTGCAGCGCATCGGTGACCACCGCGACGCCGAGCCCGAGCCGGCCGGCCACATCGCTGGCGTGGAACGGTCCGTGCGTGCGGGCGAACCGGCCAACGAGGTCGCCGAGTGGATCGCGCACCGGCTCGAGGAACGCATCCGGGACACCGACCGGCAGCGGGACACCGAGCGCGTCGCGAAGGCGGCCGGCATCTTCGATCGCGACCCAGTGCTCGGCCCCGCCGATGCGGACACGGATGACCCGGCGAGCCGACTCTAGCTCCACCAGCCAGCCGGGCTGGGCGCCACGAGCTTGCGCCTCCGCGGTCGTGAGCGGACCGAGCATCTGCAACAGATCCGCGGCGCCCTCCAGGTCACGTACCGCCCGGGCCGGATCCAGCCGCTGCAGCTCCGCTTCGACCTGGTCGATCGCGGCGGGGTCGAGCAACTCCCGGAGCTCGGCCTGGCCGAGCAGCTCGGCGAGCAGGCTCGCGTCGAGCGTCAATGCGGCCGCGCGCCGCTCCACCAGCGGGGCGTCACCCTCGTAGAGGAACGCCGCGACGTACCCGAACAGCAGGGAACGAGCGAACGGAGACGGCGTCGGGGTCTCGACCTCGACCATCCGGACCGCTCGCGAGCGGAGGTCGCGCATGAGCTCGACCAGGCCCGGGACGTCGAACACGTCCTGCAGGCACTCGCGCATCGTCTCCAGGACGACCGGGAACGAGCCGTACCGGCTGGCGACCGAGAGCAGCTGGGCGGACCGCTGCCGCTGTTGCCATAGCGGGGTACGCCGGCTCGGATCCCGCCGGGGCAGCAGCAACGCCCGTGCCGCGCACTCCCGGAACCGGGCAGCGAACAGTGCCGAGCCACCAACTTCGGCCGTCACCAGCTCCTCGATTTCGTCCGGATCGAACAGGGCCAGGTCGGCCGGTGGGCCTGCGCTGGATCCGCTGTCCAGCAGCGCGGCGTCGGTGTCCGGAAGCCGCAGCACGATGCCGTCGTCCGCGTGCATGGCCTGGACGTCGACGCCGTAGCGGTCCCTGAGCCGGGCAGCGATGGCCAGCGCCCATGGTGCGTGCACCTGGGCGCCGAACGGTGAGTGCACCGCGACCCGCCAGTCCCCGAGCTCGTCCCTGAACCGCTCGACCACGATGGTTCGGTCGGTGGGCACGTGCCCGGTGGCCTGGCGCTGCTCGGCGAGGTAGGCGAGCAGGTTGTCCACCGCCCACTCGTCGAGTCCTGATGCCGCCGCCCGGGCACGCGCGGCCTGCTCGTCGAGCGTGGACAGCTCCCGGACGAACGCACCGACCGCGTGGCCGAGCTCGACCGGCCGGCCGAGCGCGTCGCCCTTCCAGAACGGCAACTTCCCCGGCAACCCGGGTGCCGGGGAGACCACGACCCGGTCGTGGGTAATGTCCTCGATCCGCCAGCTGGAGGTGCCGAGCGTGAAGATATCGCCGACCCGGGACTCGTACACCATCTCCTCGTCGAGCTCGCCGACCCGGGAGGCTTTCTCGCCCACCAGGAACACCCCGAACAGCCCGCGGTCGGGAATAGTGCCGCCGCTGGTGACGGCGAGCCGCTGCCCTCCGGGCCGGCCCCGCACGACTCCGGCCACCCGGTCCCACACGATGCGCGGCCGGAGCTCGGCGAACTCGTCGGATGGGTAGCGCCCGGCGAGCATGTCGAGCACGGCCTCGTAGGCGCTGCGCGGTAGCTGGGCGAACGGCGCCGCCCGGCGGGTTAGCTCGTACAGCTCGTCGACGTCCCATTCATCCATGGCCGTCGCCGAGACGATGTGCTGGGCGAGCACGTCCAGCGGGTTGCGCGGGATCCGCAACGCCTCGATCTGGCCGGCCACCATGCGCTCGGCCACGACCGCGGTCTGGACCAGATCGCCGCGGTACTTCGGGAACACGATGCCCTTGGAGACCGCACCGACCTGGTGGCCGGCCCGACCCACCCGCTGCAGCCCGCTGGCCACCGATGGCGGCGACTCGACCTGCACGACCAGATCGACGGCGCCCATGTCGATACCGAGTTCGAGC
>DATAFN010000276.1:0-17336 GCA_036257435.1 Actinomycetes bacterium | reverse complement strand
ACCGTGGTGTGGTCCTCGGCCGGGCGGTCGAACGTCGACGCGATGACCTCGCCCTTCACCGAGCGCTGCATGTCGGTGACCTCCTCCGGCCGCTCGTCCACGAGGACGACCATGAGGTGGCATTCCGGGTTGTTGGTCGTGATCGCGTTCGCGATGGCCTGCAGGACCATCGTCTTACCGGCCTTGGGCGGGGAGACGATCAACCCGCGCTGGCCCTTGCCCAGCGGCGCGACCAGGTCGATCACCCGGGTGGTCAAGCCGCCCGGCTCCGTTTCCAGGCGCATCCGATCCTGCGGATACAGCGGCGTCAGCTTGGTGAACTCGAGGCGGTTGCGCGCCTGCTCAGGCTCGGCACCGTTGATCGTGTCCAGGCGGACCAGCGCGTTGAACTTCTCCCGCCGCTCGCCGTCGCGAGGCTGGCGGACCGCACCGGTGATCGCGTCGCCCTTGCGCAGCCCGTGCCGGCGCACCTGGGCGAGCGAGACATAGACGTCGTTCGGACCAGGCAGGTAGCCCGAGGTGCGGACGAACGCGTAGTTGTCCAGGACATCCAGGATGCCGGCCACCGGGATCAGCACGTCGTCCTCGGTGACCTCCGGCTCACCGCTCTCGCCGTCGCGGCGGCGCCGGTTGCGGTCGCGGTAGCGGCGACCCCGCCGGCCCCGGCGGTTGTCCCAGTCGTCATCACGGTCGCGACTGCGCTCGCCGTCCGTGCCGCGGTCGGCCGCGCGGTTGTCCTCGCGGTCTCCCCGGCTGTCGGACTCGGCGGACGAGTCGCGGTCGGACCGGTCGCGGTCGGACCGGTCGCGGTCGGACCGGTCACGGTTGTTGCCGGACCGGTCGCGGTTGTTGCCGGACCGGTCACGCTCGCCACGCGCTGCGCGGCTATCGGTGCGCTCGGTATCACGGTCGGCCCGGTTGTCGGCGCCACGGTCGCGATCGCTGCCGTCGCCGGAGGCACCCGCGTCGGCGGCGGGTGGGGTGGCGGTGGCGGTGGCGAGGCCGGTCCCGCCGGTGCTCGAGCTGGTGAGAGTGTCGTCGAGCGGTAGCCGGCTGGTAGCGACGGCACGGTCGCGCTGCGCCGCCGCGGCCGCGGCGGGGCGCTCGTCGCGCTCCGCCGAGCCGCCACCTTGCTTGTCCTTGATGGCGTCAATCAGCTGGCTCTTGCGCATCCGCGCAGTTCCGGAGATCCCAAGGCTCGCCGCGAGCTGCTGGAGCTCGGGAAGCAACATCCCGGACAGACCGCCGGCGCGGCGACGGTTCGTCGACGCAGCTTCGACCTGGCTGTCGTAGGTGTGATCGGCGCTGGATGCGGACGAATCCGCGGACGCGTTGTTCTGGGCGTCCCAGAATTCGCGGGTATCGCTCACGAAGGGTCCTTCCCTGGAGCGGGCGCCGGCCGGAGTGTGCGGCGCGGCGACCGGTGAAACTGCCCCGTTGGGGCTAGTGAGGTGCCGTTATGGCGTAAAGCGGTAGTGCTGGGTACCAGTTGCCGGAGGACGGTGCCGAGTCACCTCCGCGACTTCTCCTGGCCGCGTACGGTCGGGTGAGCCGTAACGGCTTCACGTCGGAAGGCCACGTACATCGCAAGGATGGTGGGAGATCAGCTCCCGGGTGGCGACAGAGTGCCCGACTCCTCAGGGCGTCTGGTACTGCATGAGAGTAACACTCTCCGACGCAAGCCACATTCCCCCTCCCGTTTCCGGCTAATCCTGGCTACTTCCAGAGTCGTACGGCACGGGTGCCGTCCCTGTCGAGACCGCAGTCGTATATCGACCAGCCACGCTGGGTAGCCAGCGCCGTGATCAGGTCGGTTTGCTCCGAGCTCGCCAGCGCGAGCACCGTCGGGCCGGCGCCAGAGATCACCGCGGGCACGCCGACTTCCCGCAGTTCGGTGAGCAGCGCGTGGCTGACCGGCATTGCCGGCGCCCGGTATGGCTGGTGCAGGCGATCGTCGGTAGCGGACAGCAGCAGGTCGGGACGGGTGGTGAGGGCATGCACCAGGAGTGCCGCGCGGGCGGCCGTATGCGCCGCGTCCCGATGCGGCACGTTCTCCGGCAGCAGTGCGCGGGCTTCCTTGGTGGCGAGCTGGTGGATCGGGACGAGCGCTATCGGCCGGATCGCCGGGGCCGGTTCCAGCCGCACCGCCGACGTCCGCACCGTCGAGCGTCCGGCTCGCTGCGGGCCCGGCTCGGTCCAGGCCACCGTGAATCCACCCAGCACACACGCCGCGACGTTGTCCGGGTGGCCCTCGATCTCAGCGGCAAGTGTGAGATCGGCCTCATTTCCGACGAACCGGTGCCCCGGCGTGTCGCCGGACTGGCTCAGCACCCGAGCGGCCACTGTCCCGGCCACGATCGCCGCTGCCGACGAACCAAGCCCGCGGCCGTGCGGGATGCGATTGACACAGTGCACGGCAAGGCCGGCCGGCTGGCCGCCGTATGCGTCAAAGCCGTGCCGCATGGCTCGGACTACCAGATGGCTCTCGTCCAGCGGCAGCTGGCCGGCACCCTCACCCTGCACGCTGACGGCCAAGCCGCGGTGGGTGACCCGGGCGGTGATCTCGTCGTGACAGCCCAGTGCCAGGCCGAACGAGTCGAAGCCGGGACCGAGGTTCGCACTCGTCGCCGGGACCCGGACCCGGACCGGCTCGGCGGCGTACGGCCGGTTCATACCGGTTCCTGGGCCGGGAGCCGGACCGGGTCGGCTGCGACCGGCCGGCTCATGCCAGCTCCCGGTCGGGGAACTCAGAGTGGCCCGGCGAAGCCGCGACCTTGCGCGCCGGACTGCGCACCGATCGGCCGGCCGCACGCATGGGCGACATCTCCGCCAGGCCCTAGCAGGCGCTACATCAGTGCAGCTCGAGCGCGCGAGCCGCGGCGGCTGGATCGGCCGGAATACGGGCCGGCGCGGCGGCATGGGCCAGGGCGGCATCCGGATCCTTCAGGCCGTGCCCAGTCACCGTGACCACGACACGCTGTCCCGGATCGAGCCGGCCGTCCGCGGCGGCCGCGAGCAGCCCGGCCACTCCGGCAGCCGACGCGAGCTCCACGAACACACCCTCGCGCGCGGCTAGCAGCTGATACGTGTCGATGATCTGCCCGTCGGTCACCGCGTCGATCATGCCGCCGGAGGCGTCCCTGGCTTGAATCGCGAGCTCCCACGAGGCCGGGTTGCCGATCCGGATCGCGGTTGCGATCGTCTCGGGAGCAGCTACCGGCTCGCCGCGGACCAGCGGCGCCGCACCGGCCGCCTGAAATCCCCACATCCGGGGGGGCCGCTCGACCAGGCCGGCGGAGGCGTACTCCCGGTACCCCTGCCAGTAGGCGCTGATGTTCCCGGCGTTGCCGACCGGCAGGCAATGGATATCCGGGGCGCCGCCGAGCACGTCGACCACTTCGAACGCCGCGGTCTTCTGGCCCTCGAGCCGATCCGGATTCACCGAGTTCACCAGCGCGACCGGGTACTGCAAGGCCAGCTCGCGAGCCAGCCGCAAGCAGTCGTCGAACGTGCCGTTGACCGCAAGCACCCGGGCACCGTGGATGACGGCTTGACCGAGCTTGCCCATCGCGATCTTGCCTTCGGGCACGAGCACCGCGCACGCCATGCCGGCGCGCGCGGCGTAGGCGGCCGCGCTCGCGCTGGTGTTGCCGGTCGATGCGCAGATTGCCGCGGTGGCCCCGGCGTGCGCGGCCTTCGAGATGGCCACGGTCATGCCACGGTCCTTGAATGAGCCGGTCGGGTTCGCGCCCTCGACCTTGAGCCACACCTCGCACCGGGTTCGGTCGGAGAGCGCGCGAGCGGAAACCAGCGGCGTGCCGCCCTCGCCGAGCGTTACCACCGCCATGTCGGCGTCGACCGGCAGGCGGTCGCGATACTCGGCGATAACCCCGCGCCAGCCACGGGAACCCACCACGGTGACCATGGCCGCGAGTCTAGGTCGTGCCGACCGGCGGCACGTCCCAGACCACGCGCTGCCTCGGCCGCGCCACCTGCCGGCTCGGCCTGTCGCAAGCGCTAGCGGGCAGCCGCCGGCTCGGCTGCGTCGGGCAGCTCGCCCACCTCAACATCGGGCTTGCGAGCGAGCTTGCTCGGCCACCAGATCCGCGAGCCGATGTCCAGGTTGAGCGCGGTGACCAGCACCGATCGAACCACCATCGTGTCGAGGATGATGCCCAGCGCGACCGCGAACCCGATCTCGGCAAATGCGACCACCGGAATCGTGGCCAGTACCGCGAACGTGCCGGCCAGCACCAATCCGGCCGAGGTGATCACGCCACCGGTGGCGGCCAGCCCGATGAGCGCGCCGCGCCGGGTGCCGTGTTTGCGGGCCTCCTCGTGCACGCGCGACATCAGGAAGATGTTGTAGTCGATGCCGAGCGCGACCAGGAACACGAACACGAACAGCGGGAACGACGAGTCCACGCCGGGGAACCCGAACACGTGATCGAAGATGAACACGCTCATCCCGAGCGCCGCCGCGAACGAGAGCACAACGGTCGCCACCAGCAGGAGCGGCGCGACCACCGCCCGGAGCAGCAGCATGAGGATGATCAGCACGACCAGCAGGATCAGCGGCATGATCAACTTGGTGTCGCGATCCGAGGCTCGCTGGTAGTCGACCAGATAAGCCGTCGTGCCGCCGACCACCGCATCGGCGTTCGGAACCTGGTGCACTTGTTCACGCAACCGGTCGATCGTGGCCATCGCGGCCGGGCTGTCAGGTGGATCGCCCAGCGTGGCCTGGATCAATGCCTCGCCGTTGCGGCGGTCCGGCGGAGTGGCCTGGGCCACGCCCTCGGTGCCGGTGACCGCCGCGTGCACCTGCTCGGCCGCGGCGGCGTCCGAGATGATGATCACTGGCTGGCCCGAGCCGGCCGGGAAGTGCCGCTCAAGGATCTCCTCGCCGGTCACCGCCTCAACTGTCTTCGTGAACGAGTCGCGGCTGGCGATGATCCCGGTGCGCATGTCGACCAGGCCGAGCGCGAACACACCGAGGACGAGCCCGGTCACGATCCAGACGATGCGGGGTCGCCGTGCGATCCCCCACCCGATTCGGGCCCAGAAGCCGGTCTCGGTCGGCTCGGCGGAGCCCAGCGTCGGCCGGAACGGCCAGAACACCCAGCGGCCGAGCACCACCAGCAGCGCGGGCAGCAGGGTCAGCATCGCGAGCAGCGCGATCGCCACGCCGACCGCCAGCACCGGCCCCAGGCCGCGGGTCGGGTTCATCGCCGCGACCAGCAGGCAGAGCATGCCGGCGATCACCGTCGACGCACTGGCCACGATCGCCGGACCGGCCCGGTGCAAGGCCAGCGCCATCGCCTCGTGCCTGTCCTCGTGCCGGCGCAGCTCTTCTCGGTACCGGGCGACCAGCAGCAGCGCGTAGTCGGTGCCCGCGCCGAACACCAGGACCAGCAGAATGCCGGCGCTTTGCGCGTTCACCGTCAGATCCGCGTATCGGGCGAGCAAGTAGACGACCGCTTGCGCGACCGTGAGCGAGGCGAACGCGGCGAATACCGGCAGCATCCACAGCAACGGGCTGCGATACATCAAGAGCAGGATCAGCACGACCACGGTCACCGCCGCGTAGAGCAGCGTGCTGTCGATGCCGGCGAACGCGTCGATCGAGTCGGCCGCGTAACCACCAGGTCCGGTGATGTGCATGGACAGGCCGTCAGGTCGCTCGGCAGCGATCTGCTTGATGTCGTCGACGACCTGGCCGAGCTTCTCCCAACCACCGCTGCCCGCGTCGATCTGGACGATCACCTCGAGCGCCTGGCCGTCCTGCGACGTGATCGCCTCTGTCGGCTGCTGAACGACGCCTTCGACATCGTTGATCTGGTTGACCTGCTGCGCAACGGCGGCCTGGTCAGCCGGGGTGATCCCGGACGGCCGCTCGTAGACCAGCACGGTCGGCACCAGCTCGCCGGGCTGGAATGCCTGGTAGCGCTCGAACGCCTTGGTGGACTCGGCACTGCCCGGCACCCAGGCGGACTGGTCGTTCTCCTGGGCACCGGTGAGCTTGGCGGACAGCGGGCCTGCGACGGCAAAGATGACGATCCAGAGCCCGAGCACCACCCACTTGCTCCATCGGCCGCACGGCAGGGCGGCGATCCGGCGAGTCGGGCTCATCTCTCCCCCTTAGGAGTGGCTCGAAGCAGTGGCACGACGGTAGCGAATGCCACCGACAGTTTCGTGACCGGTCTATGAGAGGCAGGTGAACGACCACGGGGTCACCGTTCCACCCGTAGCACGCTGCTTACCTCCTGCACAACGTCAACGCCGCGCAGGTTCCCGACGGTTGCCGCCAGTGCCGCCTCGGTCGCGCTGTGCGTGACGATGACCAGCGATGCCTCCGCGCCGTGCCCGTCCTGCCGGACGGTCGAGATCGACACCCCGTTCGCGGCGAACACGGTGGCGACCTGGGCCAATACGCCGGCCTTGTCGGTGACATCGAGGTGCACGTAGTACTGCGTGACGCACTCGCCGATCGGACGGATCGCCAGCTGCGCGTACGCCGACTCCCCCACCCCACGACCCTGACCCACCCGGTGCCGGGCAACCGCGACGATGTCGCCGAGGACGGCGCTCGCCGTCGGCGCGCCGCCGGCCCCGCGGCCGTAGAACATCAACTGGCCGGCCGCATCCGCCTCGACGAACACCGCGTTGAACGCCTCCCGTACGCCGGCCAGCGGATGCGTGCGCGGGATCATCGCCGGATGGACGCGCACGCTTACCGCTTGCTCGTCGGCCGAGAGCTCGCAGATCGCGAGCATCTTGATGACGTTGCCCATGTCCTTGGCGCTGGCTACGTCGGCGGCGCTGACGGCGGTGACGCCCTCCCGGTAGACGTCGGCCACCCCAACCCGGGTGTGGAACGCCAGCGACGCCAGGATCGCCGCCTTGGCCGCTGCATCGTGTCCGGCGACGTCGGCGGTGGGATCTGCCTCTGCGTAGCCGAGCGCGGTCGCCTCGGCCAGCGCAGTGGCGAAGTCGGCGCCGGTCTCGTCCATCCGGGTGAGGATGAAGTTCGTGGTGCCGTTGACGATGCCGAGCACCCGGCGGACCCGATCGCCGGCCAGCGACTCGCGCAGCGGACGCAGCAGCGGGATGGCGCCGGCCACCGACGCCTCGAAGTAGAGATCGACTCCGTGCTTCTCGGCCGCCTCGTACAGCTGTGGGCCGTACGTCGCCAGCAACGCCTTGTTCGCGGTCACCACCGAGGCGCCACGCTCCATCGCGGCCAGCAGTAGCGACCGGGCCGGCTCGATCCCACCGATCAGCTCGACCACGATGTCGACGTCCGGCCGGCCGACCAGGGCGGAGCTGTCCGCAGTGAACAGGGCCGGGTCGAGGCCGCTCCGCTGCCGGTTCGGGTCGCGTACCGCGATGCCGGCCAGCTCGATCGGCGCACCGGCTCGCGCGGCCAGCTCCGGACCGTGCGCGTCGAGCCGCTGGGCGACCTCGGCGCCGACCGTGCCGCAGCCCAACAACGCGATCTTCAGTGCTTCGGTCCGCATTCCCCGCCCTCCCGTGGCCGTGGCTCCAGCTTGGCAAAACCCACCCGGGTTGGCTGGGGAATTTCGGCCGGGCGGCTACATCCGCTCCGGAGCGCTCACCCCGAGCAGCTCAAGGCCGTTTCGAAGCACGACCTGGGTGGCCGCACAGAGCCACAGCCGGGCGCGGGTCAGGTCCGTCGCTTCCTCGTCACCCTGCGGCAGCACGCGGCAGGCGTCGTAGAACCGGTGGTACGTGCCGGCGAGCTCCTCCAGGTACCGCGCCACCCGATGCGGCTCGCGCAGCTCGGCTGCGGTCGCCACGATTCGGGGGAACTCGCCAAGCGCCCCGAGCAGGTCGCTCTCCCGATCGTGGCGGAGCAGGTCGGGCGCGAAGTTCTCCGGACCGCCCCGATCGACGCCGAGCTCGGCGGCATTGCGCATCAACGAGGCGAGCCGGGAATGGGCGTACTGCACGTAGAAGACCGGGTTGTCCGGCAGCTGCCGGGTGATGATCTCGACATCGATAGTGAGCGGCGAGTCGACCGGGAACCGGCACAGCGTGTACCGCAGCGCGTCTACACCGGTCATGTCGACGATCTCCTGCAAGGTGATGATGTCGCCGGCCCGCTTGGACAACCGCACCTCGACACCACCCTTGAGGATCTTGACAAGCTGGCCGATGGGCACCTCGATGTTGCGCTCCGGGTCGTCGCCCGCGCAGGCGGCCATCGCCCGCAGCCGGCCGACGTAGCCGTGGTGGTCGGCACCGAGCAGGTAGATGCAGAGGTCGAAGCCGCGCTCCCGCTTGTCGATGTAGTACGCGGTGTCGGACGCGAAGTACGTCATCTCACCATTGCTACGGACCAGCACCCGGTCCTTGTCGTCACCGAAGTCGGTGGTGCGCATCCACACCGCACCGTCCTTCTCGTACAGGTGGCCCTTGCTCTTGAGCACGTCCAGGGCGTGCTCGACCCGACCGGTGTCGTACAGCGACCGCTCGGAGTACCAGACGTCGAAGTGGGTACGGAACGCGTCGAGCTGAGCCCGCTGCTCGGCTATCTGCTGCTCGCCCCCGAGCTCGCGGAACTGCTCCAGCTGCGCTGACTCCGGCAGGTCCAGCAGGTCCGGATGCGCGGCGACGATCGCCTGCGCGAGATCGTGGATGTAGGCGCCGTGGTAGCCGTCGGCCGGAACCCGCCGGCCGTGCGCGCTGGCCATCAGCGAGGCGCCGAACTTGTCCATCTGCGCGCCCCGGTCGTTCACATAGAACTCCCTGGCGACCTCCGCGCCTGCCTTGATCAGCACTCGGGCCAGCGCGTCGCCGACCGCGGCCCACCGGGTGTGCCCGAGGTGCAGCGGACCGGTCGGGTTGGCCGAGATGAACTCAAGGTTGATCCGCTGGCCGCGGAACGTGTCGGTCTCGCCGTACCGCTCCCCAGCCTCGACGATCTGCCGGGCCAGCAGTCCCTGGGCGGCCGAAGCAAGGTCGATGTTGATGAAGCCCGGACCGGCAACCTCGACCTGCTTGATCGCGTCGTGCGCCCTCAGGTAGCCCGCGATGATCTCGGCGACCTGCCGCGGCGGCTCGCCAGCCGCCTTGGCCAGCCGTAGCGCAACGTTGGTCGCGTAGTCGCCGTGCTCGCGATTCTTCGGTCGTTCGACGGTGGCCTCGTCCGGCACGGTAACGGCCAGCTCGCCGGCGTCAACGGCGGCCCGAACGGCGGACAGGATGAGCACGGCGAGGTCTTCGGGGGTCACCCCGGCAAGCGTAGCGAGACGGAGCCGGTCCTGCCGGTCGACCCGAGTCAAGCCGGCCCCCGCCGGCTCCCCTGCTTACCTGCCCGAGCTACCCGAGCGGCCAGAGCTGTCCGACCGGCGCGGCGGGATCAGCCGGCGGACGATATGGATCAAATGCGCGGGCTCGAACGGCTTGGTCAGGTATGCGTCCACGCCCACCTCGCGACCTCTGGCCAGATCGCGCTCCTGCGCGGCCGCGGTCACCATCACGATCGGCACCCGGGCGGTACGCAGATCTGAGCGCAGCCTGATCGCCGTCGAGAAGCCGTCGAGCCGGGGCATGACAACATCGAGAGTGATCAGATCGGGCTGAATGTAGAGCACCCTGTCCAGGCAGTCCTGGCCGTCGATGGCGGTGACGACCTCGAAACCCTCGAGTTCGAGGTTGACCCGGATCAATGCCCGGGAGACCTCGCTGTCGTCCACGACCAGGACCCGGCCTAACGCGGCCAGCATGATCCGAAGCCTAGCCGGGGCGGTCGGGCTGATACCCTGACTTTCTCCCCAAGCCCCCGTAGCTCAGGGGATAGAGCATCGGCCTCCGGAGCCGGGTGCGCAGGTTCGAATCCTGCCGGGGGCGCCTGATCTGATGTGTCGTCCAGACTCCAGAGTCGCAGGTCAGCGGCCTCTCAGTGGCCGGGTTTGGCCGCAGTCTGCGCTTGATCCAACCGGCAAATGACTTCGCGGGGCCGATGCCCGGAATGGTCCGGGCGGAGGCACCCGAGCGACGGGTGAAACGCACGGGCCGACCGGAACGACGGACATCCGGGCGACGTGCGCCCACGCCCGGCCGGGCGTGGGCGCCTAGCGGCTGGCGTAGTGGCGCCGGAACCACGCGACCGTGCGCGCCACCGCCTCGGGGTGGGGCGTCGGCCGGAACGGTCCGAACGTGCGCTGGAACTTCGAGGCGTCCGAGACGAACGGGCGCTCGAACTGGTACAGCGTCTCGTTGAGCTCCCGCAGGAGCGGATTGACGACACCGGCCAGCCGGATCATCGTTCGGGTGGCGACGCCCACCTTCGGCGGATGGCCCGCTTCGCGGAAGATCAGCTCGAGGAACTCCCGGCCGGTGAGCGGCTCCGCCGCCGGCACGTGCCAGACCTGTCCGTCGGCCTCGCTGCGCGCGCCAAGGGTCACGAGGGCACGGGCCATGTCCTCGAGGTAGTTGAGCGTGTGCGGCTGGTCGAGGGAGCCCAGCCAGCGCGCCCTTCGGCCCTCGAGTGCGGGCTTCATGATGTTGTGGCCGGCGGCCGTAGCGATGCCATGTGGGCCGTAATAGTCCGACGAGCGGCCGATCGTGACTCGCGCTCGGCCTTCTGCGTGGGCTCGCAGCAACGCGTCGGCCATCTCGATTCGGGTCCGGCCCTTCTTGCCGTGCGCGCGCTGTGGCGTCTGCTCGGTCATCGGGCCGTCGGGCGGCCCGTACATGTACAGGTTGTCCGCGAAGACGAGCTTCGCGCCTGCCGCCGCGACCCCGTCGAGCACGGCTCGCGTCATCGGCGGGAACAGCTGGTCCCATTTCCGGTAACCGGGCTGCGCGCAGTGATACACGACGGCTGCCCCGTGGCAAGCTTGCCGCCCGCCTTCGATAGTGCCGACGTCCGCCACCACACGCTCTACTCCCGCTGGCATTGCGCCGCCGGCGCCGCGCGTAACGGCTCGCACCCGCAGGCCGCGAGCCAGCAGCTCCCGGACGACGGCGGAACCCGTGCCCCCCGTGGCGCCCAGCACGACATGGTGCTCGACGGGGGTGGTCACCGGCGCAGCGTACAGCGCGTCCGTGGCTCCGATCGCATCGTCACCGGATCGGCTGGCGGATCAAGGTCCGCAGTCGAGCCGGTGCGGTTCGCCGGGGATCACCGAGATAGATCTCGTGGTGCCGGCCGGTGCGCTGGTAGCCCTGGTCGGCGATGAAAGCGTGCAGCAGTTCGATCGTCGCATGCTCGTCGGCGTACGGGCCGAGGTGCATGACCTGCGCGGCGAGTCCCTCGGCGAACCGCTCGATCCGGATCCGGTCGACCGCCAGCTCGGGCCTGCGGCTGACCGCAGTGGCGAGCGCGCTTGTTATGAGCTGGTCCGTGGCGGCCATCGGCAGTCGAATCATCATCGTCCAGTGCCACGTGTCCTTGGTCGGCGCAGCGAAGTCGAGCCCCTCAGCGCCCCACCACAGTCCCTCCAGCGGCGCCACCCGCTCGGCGGGACCGCCGGCCTTCTTGATCGCGAACTTGATTTGGTAGGCCGCGGAGTACAGCGCTTGAACGGCGCCGGCATAGACGGCGGAGGTATTTGGATCGCCCCGGCCGTCGATCATCAGGAAGGACGCCGGCGGCACGTCGACGATCTCCGGAACCGCAAGCTTGGCCCGATATAGCTGCTCATGTGGGCGGACAGCACTACTGATCTCGGTCATGGTGTCCCCTCTGGTCGAGCTCTCCGTGGACCTCAGTCCACGCTGCCCGCCGACGCACCCGATCAGTAGAGGAGAAGGTCCCGGCGCGCTGGCCCCACCGGCCCCACGCGCGTTCCGGATGGCTTCAGCAGCTCGCCGACCGGGCGCGGATCGGGACGTGAGCGCACACCAGTCGATATCGCCGAGGGAAAGGCGCGAGCCATTACCGCGCTGGGTCAGACTTGGTGCCGTCGAGGGAATCGGACCCTCGTATCACCCATGCTCGACTGCCGCAGACCGGGATCACCGGTTGCCGTCTGTCGGCGGGTTCACCGCCAGCGCATCCAGGGACGGCTCGAATATTGACTTAACGTGATTACCGAAGATCTCTATTCCAAACTCGCAGAGCAGCGTACACGATCACCAGAGCCCAAGGTCCCGGTTTCCGAATCGTTACCGGGCCGGCGCGCCGAAGTCAGCTGCCGCGTACCCCGAACCGTAGCGTGCCGCCAAGACGCGCGATGTCTCGGCGAGGCGGGTCCGCAGTTCGGGTGGTCCAAGGACCTCGATGTCGGCGCCCAGGGCGAGGAAGGTCTTGTGGGCGTGGTCGAGCGATTCGATGGGCAGTACCGCCCGAACCCAGCCGTCCGGCTCGACTACACCGGTGGCGGCCAGGGCTCGCGCGGCCACTCCGCTGAAGCACGACGCGGCATCCGGCGCCAGCCGGACCACGGCCTGACCCTGGAACAGGTGGGCGAGGAACTCGGCCCGATAGCGACGCCAGTAGTCGGCGAGGTCGAAGTCGGCCGGGGGCTGGAACCGCTCGTCGCGCACGGTGAGCTCGAGGATCTGGTCGACCCGGAACGTGCGCGGCCCCGGCCCGGCGACGACGTACCAACGCCCGGCCTTGAGCACCAGGCCGTACGGTTCGAGCCGGCGGCTGACATCGGTCGGCTTTTTCCAGCGGCGGTAGCACACATCCAGCACGCGGCTATGCCACACCGCGTCCGCGACCTCGGGCAGGAAGCGGACGTCGTCGTCTTGTGCGTACCAGCCCGGCGCGTCGAGTAGGAAGCGGGCCCGCATCCGATCGGCCTGCGCCCGCTGCTCGGGTGGCAGCGCGGCGAGCAGCTTCAGCTGCGCCGCGGCCAGGGCCGAGCCGAGCCCGAGCTCGGCTGCCGGGCCGGGGACACCGGCGAAGAACAGCGCCTCGGCCTCGCGCGCGTTCATCCCGGTGAGCCGGGTGCGGTAGCCGGCCAGCAGCTGGTAGCCACCGGCGTGCCCGGCTCCGCCGTACAGCGGTATACCCACCAGGTGCAGCGACTCGATGTCGCGGTAGATCGTGCGGACCGAGACCTCCAGCTCCGCGGCGAGCTGGGCGGCGGTCATCCGACCCCTGGTCTGCAGCAGCAGCACGATCGACAGAAGACGGCTCGACTTCACTGACACAAGGTGACAGTGAAGCCTCATACGGTCCAGCCATGGACAACAACTTCGACTGGTTCGTCGGTGAGTGGACGTCCACGCAGCACCGGTTGCGCGCCGTGCTGGCCGGCAGCGACGACTGGTACGAGTTCCCCGGGGTGCACCGGTCGTGGAACGTGCTGGACGGCGTCGCCAACTTCGACGAGGCCATGTTCCCGACCCAGGGCTTCGGCGGAGTGACGCTGCGCCTGTACGACCGGTCAGCTGGGGAATGGTCGCTGTACTGGGCAAGCAGCCGCAGCGGCCTCCTAGAGCTGCCTCCGGTGGTCGGCCGCTTCGGCGACGACGGGCGCGGTGTGTTCACCGGCCCGGACGTTTACGACGGCAAGCCGATCACGGTCAGGTACCTGTGGTCGGACATCACCGCCAACACGGCCCGATGGGAGCAGGCGTTCTCGGTCGATGACGGCGCCACCTGGGAGGTCAACTGGGTCGCGGAGTTCACCCGCTCGAGCTGACCGGAGGCAGCGGATCCCTAGCTGCGCCGGCGGTGGTTGCGTGGACCACCTGGCCGTCCAGGTGGCCATGGTGCGCGGCACGTACGTGATCACTACGACCGCGGGACCAGTCCGGATCAGCTCGCGGCGTACTGGTCGTGCTGGGCCAGGAACGCGGTCCATTCGTCGTCGCTCATCGTCCGGCCGGTCCTGCCGATCTCGGCCAGCTCGCGGAAGTAGTCCTCCCTGGTCGCTCCCGGTGCGAACAGGATCAGCATCGACGCGGGCTGGTCGCTGTCGTTGCTGAACCCGTGCACGCCGCCCTCCGGCACGTACAGGAAGTCACCCGGCGAGGCGTCGACCCAGCTCGCGCCGTCGTAGAGCCGCACGGTGCCGGAGATGACGTAGAAGGACTCGGAGAACGTCTTGTGGAAATGCGGGGTTGCGCCACCCGATCGCGCGAGCATGTTCCACTCGTACAGTCCGTAGCGGCCCTCGGTCGCCGAGCCCGGTGCGATGAACCGGGCGACCGTGCCCGAGCGCATCGTGACCCGCTCGACCGTATCCGGCGCGAAGTAGCGCGCGCTCACCTCGCCGACGTCTTGGTGGTAGGTCATCGAGTTCCTCTCGGGACGGCCGCGGCTATCTACAGTCCACCTGCGCCGACACCGGCTGCCTGACCGGTTCGACGCCGGCCGGCTCGGCGGTGCGCTGGCGGGCGGTGGCCAGGATCGAGCCGACGATTATCAGGACGAACGACGCGATGATCGTGCCGGTCAGCGGTTCGTCCAGCACCAGGACGCCGGCCGTGACCGCGACCGCGGGATTGACGTAGGTGAACACCAGCGCGCGCGACGGGCCGACCTCCCGGATCAGCGCAAAGAACACGATGAATGCGATCGCGGTACAGATCACGGCAAGTGCGGCCAGCGCCACCAGCACCCGCCCGGACGGCGTGGTCTCGGGCCAGGTCACGATCGCTGCCGGGGCGTAGAGGAGGGCGGCGAATCCCAGACACGCGGCGGTCATGGGTAGCGCCGGAACATCATTGAGCCGGCGCGCAGCAATCAGTGGAGCGGTCGCGTAGCACAGCGCCACCAGCAGCACCTCGACGATCGCCGCCGGCTCCCCGCCGCCTAGCTCCGGGCCGACCAGCACGGCCACTCCGGCGAAGCCGAGTGCCAGACCGGTCCACCGGGTGGCGCTGAGCCGCTCGGTATCGCCGACCAACCGGCTCGTGACGACCGCCAGCACCGGGACGGCGGCGATGATGAGGCCGGCCATCGAGCTGGAGATGCGCCGTTCGGCGTCGGACAGCAGCCACCACGGAACGATCATCTCGATGGTCGCGAACGCGAGCAGCGGCTTCCAGTACGGGCGCAGCTCGGCCACCAGTCCCATCGGCCCGCCGGCCGACCGGCCGCGCAGGGCTAGCGGCAGCAGCACCGCGGCGCCGATCGCGGTACGCGCGAACACCACCACCGGTACCGAGACTCCATCGACGGCGATCTTGATCAGCAGGTATGGGATGCCCCAGATCACGCTCATCAGCGCGAAAAGCACCCAACCTCGGCGACTCATCGACCCTCCAGGCGAGCCGGATCAGCCAAGCCCGATCCGCCGGTCCGAACGAGCGGCCCGAGCAAGATCACCATAGGGGAAGCGTAGCGGAACCCGCGGCGGCCTCCAGAGCCAATGGTCGGGCACCCGATTGGGCCAACTTCGATCCGTAAGCCTCCCGCCAAACACCCCAAACTGCTCGTACAGTGTCGGACTGTGGTGGGGTCGTGAACGCGCCTCAGATGCGCACAGCAATCATCTCCGCGCTTCGCCGGCACGGTTTCGAGCAAGCGCGGTCTAGCTGGTACCTGCGGTCCGATGAGCTGGTCTGGGTGGTATGGCCGAAGAAGGGCCGGTCCATCCCCTGGTACTGCATCGATGTCGGGCTGCTGTCCCGCGAGCTGAGCCCTGACGTGGAGTACCCGACCTACCACGAGTGCCACTTCCTGACCGACTACGCGTTCATCGGTGCCCGGGTTCCAGAGGCGGCAGTCGGCTCCCGGTACGACGATCACCGCTCCTACTTCACCAGGGCGCTGACCGTCGACGATGATCGGATCGGCGACGACGAGCGCCGGGAGGCGATCGAGTTCGCCGCCGCCGATCTGAGTTCGGTCGCGTCGTCGGTGTCCACGTTGAAGTCGTTCGGGCCGTGGCGTACCGCGGAGGCCCCGGACTCCTACCTGCACACCGACCTCAGGCGGCTGCTCACCGCGCTGTGAGCCGCGGTTCGGCCGGCTACCTCCGCGCGGCGGTGTCGCGGATGAACCCGACCAGGCCGTCCATGTAGACCTGCTGATCGTCGTACTGGGCGAGGTGGCTGCCGTTCGGGCAGTGCAGGTAGCGGCCATCGGCGACCTGCCCAGCCATCCACTCGAGCTGCTTGGGATCCATCGTGTCGTGCTGCGCGCCGATCACCAGCGTCGGCACCGTGATGGCCGGCAGGTCCGCGGTGCGGTCCCAATGCTCGAGCTTGCCGCTGGCACCGAGCTCGCTCGGCCCCTGCATCGGCACGTACACCGCCTGGTTGAGGTGGCCGAACATCCGGTTGACCGGCTCCGGCCAGTCATCCGGCGGCATCCGCAACACGTGCTCCACGTAGTGGTGCGCGAGCAACAGTTCCACGTACCGCGGATCCTCGGTCTCGTCGCGCTCCTCGTAACCCTTGATCTCGGCCAGCACATCCTGATCCATCGCCGGCATGAGCACCGAGCTCGCGTACTCGTTGTACGCCGGAATGCTCGCCATCATGTTCGAGATGACCAGCCCGGCCAGATGCTGCTGATACCGCAGCGCGTACTCGATCGCCAGCAGCCCGCCCCACGACTGGCCGTAGAGGTAGAAGTTGTCCGGCCCAAGTCGGAGCGCCTGCCTGACCTGCTCGACCTCGTCCACGAACCGCGGCAGGTCCCACAGGTCGGGCTCGTCCGGCTGATCGCTGTAGTAGGAGCCGAGCTGGTCGTAGTAGTAGTAGTCGAAGCCGGCGGCCGGGAAGTAGGAGTCGAACGCCTCCAGGTACTCGTGCGTGCAGCCCGGCCCGCCGTGCAACAGCAGTATCTTGATCGCCGGGTTGTTCCCGATCCGTTTGGTCCAGACCCGGAACGGTCCCTTCGGGGTCTGGATAGTGATCATCTTCACTCCGCCGGTGAGCACGTCGTCGCGGCCGGAGTAGTCCAGGTAGCTTCCTGCCATCACGCACCGCCAGGTATGTCGCCGGTCGCCGGTGATCGCAGCCTGGAGTCCCACCGTGCCGGCGTCAAGCCGCTCCGGCGCCGCCGCGCCGCCCCGAGCGCGGTCACCTGATCCGCACGCTCATGTCCGCCAGCGGGATTTCCACCCAGGTGCGGCCGGGCACCAGCAGCAACGGCTCGCCGTCGACGGTGGAGAATTCGAACGGCTCGTTGACGCCCGCCTTACGCCAGCGCCCTTCGACGACCCTGTTGCCGGTGAACAGCTCGAGCGACCCGCTGGCGTCGATCAGGTCGGGGATGAGCATGGACGGGCTGGCGTCGGCAAAGCTGAGATCGCGTTGCGTGTGCAGGACGATGACGTTGTCGGCGGTGACCTGGCGCCCGTTCTCCAGGAGATGCGGACCCCCGGCCTCCGCGCGCCGCCATCGATCGATCCGGCGGTCGAAGGTCCAGGTGGCCGTGGCGGATCCGCCGTACT
>DATAFN010000078.1:0-10752 GCA_036257435.1 Actinomycetes bacterium | reverse complement strand
CACAACGCCGCGCACTGGACCATTGACGGCGCGGTGACCAGCCAGTTCGAGCAGCACCTCCGGGCGGTGCTCGACCTCCCGCTGGGCGCGCCGGTTGTCCGGGCACCGGCGAGCGTCATGGTCAACGTGCTCGGCGGCGATGATCCCGACGTCTACCGCCGGTACCTGCATTGCATGGCCAGGGACCCGGCGCTGCGGATTCACATGTACGGCAAACAGGTCCGGCCGGGCCGCAAGATCGGGCACGTGACGGTCTGCGGAGCCCGCTACGACGACCTCCGGGAGCGGGCTTGGCACGCGGCCGACTACCTGTCTGGAGCGATCGATGGCTGAACCGCTCGTCGGCGTGGTGATGGGGTCGGACTCGGACTGGCCGGTCATGCGCGCGGCCGCCGAGGCCCTGGCCGAGTTCGACGTGCCGTACGAGGCCGACGTGGTCTCCGCGCACCGGATGCCGCGGGAGATGCTCGATTACGCCGAGACCGCGGCCGGACGTGGTCTGCGGGTGCTGATCGCCGGGGCCGGCGGGGCCGCGCACCTGCCCGGGATGCTGGCCGCGGTCACCCCGCTACCGGTGATCGGGGTGCCGGTGCCGCTGGCCACCCTCGATGGGCTGGACTCACTGCTGTCGATCGTGCAGATGCCGGCCGGGGTGCCGGTGGCTACGGTCGCGATCGGCAGCGCGCGCAACGCCGGGCTGCTGGCGGTCCGGATCCTGGCGGCCGCCGATCCAGCGCTGCGGGACCGGATGCGCTTGTATCAGCAGGAGCTGAACGCGCTCGCCAAGGCCAAAGGCGCTGCAATCCGCAACCTCGGCACGCCGCCGGCTCCGTGATCACGGAACCGTGCACGATCGTGGTGATCACGGAACCTTAGGTGCTGATAACCGCGCGGAAGATATCCGTGAGCACGCGCGAATCTGGACCGGGCAGCCGGTAGGACGGCTACGGGCGGCCGAGCGCGCGGTAGGTCCAACCGGCTGCGCGCCATTGCACCGGGTCCAGCGCGTTGCGGCCGTCGACGATCTTGCGCTCCGCGACGACCTCGCCGAGGGCGGCCGGGTCCATCGCCCGGAACTCCCGCCACTCGGTCAGATGCAGCACCAGATGTGCGTCGCGGCAGGTGTCGAGCGCGCTGTCCTGGTAGGTCAGCGTCGGGTATGCCTTGCGCGCGTTGTCCATCGCCTTCGGGTCGTACACGCTCACGTCCCCGCCCTGCAGCTGGATCTGCGCGGCCACGTTGAGTGCGGGGGAGTCCCGGATGTCGTCCGAGTCCGGCTTGAAGGCAACACCGAGCACCGCGATCCGCCGGCCGAGGAACGACCCGCCGCACTGTTCGCGAGCCAGTTCGACGACCCGGCCGCGGCGCCGCATGTTGATCGCGTCGACCTCGCGGAGGAATGTCAGCGCCTGATCGGCGCCGAGCTCGCCGGCCCTGGCCATGAACGCTCGGATGTCCTTGGGCAGGCAGCCGCCGCCGAACCCCAGGCCGGCGCGGAGGAACTTCCCGCCGATCCGGTCGTCGTAGGACAGCGCCTTGGCCAGCAGCGTCACGTCCGCCCCGGTGGCCTCGCAGACTTCGGACATCGCGTTGATGAACGAGATCTTGGTAGCCAGGAACGCATTGGCCGACGCCTTGACCAGCTCGGCGGTAGGTAGATCGGTCACCACCACCGGAACCCCGGCGTCCAGCAGCGGCGCGTACACGGCTCGCAGGATCCGCTCGGCCTGCTCCGAGGTCACCCCGAACACCAGGCGGTTCGGGTGCAGCGTGTCCTCGACCGCGAAGCCTTCGCGGAGGAACTCCGGGTTCCACGCCAGCTCGACATCTTCCCCGGCCGGAGCGAGCGCAGCCAGGCGCTCGGCGAGCCGCGCGGCAGTGCCGACCGGAACGGTGGACTTGCCGACCACCAGGCACGGCCGGGTCAGGTGTGGCGCGAGCATCTCGATCGAGGAGTCCACATAGCGCATGTCGGCCGCAAACGCGCCTTTTCGCTGCGGCGTGCCGACACAGATGAAGTGGATGTCGCCGAACTGGCCGGCCTGCGCATAGTCGGTGGTGAACCGGAGCCGCCCACCGGCGACGTGCTTGGCCAGCAGCTCGTTCAGGCCAGGCTCGTAGATCGGCGCCCGCCCGGCGCTCAGCTCGGCGATCTTCTCCGGCTCGACGTCGAGCCCGATGACTTGGTAGCCGAGCTCCGCCATGCCGGCGGCGTGGGTGGCACCGAGATACCCGGTGCCGATCACGGTCACGCGGATGCTCACGCTGGTTCCTTCCAGAGGTGTCCGGGCATGGTACCGAGTCAACGGAACGAGCCGCCCGCGTGACGCGGCAATGCATGACTTACGGTCGACCGTCATACCATCGAGGCGTGACCGATTTCGACCTGTACGAACTCCCTGATGAGTACCACGCCCTGCGCTCGACAATCCGGGAGATCGCCGAGGAACGGATCGCGCCGAACGCGGCGGAAGCGGACGAGACCAGCCAGTTTCCCGAGGCCTCGTACGAGGCACTGCGGCAGACCGACTTCCACGCCCCGCACATTCCCGAGCAGTACGGCGGCGTCGGCGCGGACGCGCTGGCCACGGTGATCGTGATCGAAGAGGTGGCCCGTGCGTGCGCGGCCACCTCGCTGGTGCCGGCGGTGAACAAGCTCGGCACCCTCCCGCTGCTGCTGGTGGGCACCGAGGAGCTGAAGAAGCGCTATCTCGGCCCGGTCGCCGCGGGCGAGGCGATGTTCTCCTACGCGCTGTCCGAGCCCGAGGCCGGATCGGATGCGGCCGCGATGCGGACCCAGGCCAGACAGGACGGTGACGGTTGGGTACTCAACGGGGTCAAGCGCTGGATCACCAACGCCGGGATATCCAGGTACTACACCGTCATGGCGATCACCGACCCAGATGCCGGCTCGCGCGGCATCTCCGCGTTCGTGGTCGAAATCGACGATCCCGGCGTCTCGTTCGGGGCGCCGGAGAAGAAGCTCGGGATCAAGGGCTCGCCGACCCGCGAGGTGTACTTCGACAACGTCCACCTGCCCGCCGACCGGATGATCGGTGCGCCGGGCACCGGGTTCCGAACCGCGCTGGCCACCCTCGACCACACCCGGATCACCATCGCCGCACAGGCGCTCGGCATCGCCCAAGGAGCGCTGGACTATGCGCTCGGCTACGTCACCGAGCGCAAACAGTTCGGCAAGGCGATCGCGGAGTTCCAGGGGCTGCAGTTCATGCTCGCCGACATGGCGATGACGCTGGAGGCCGCCCGCCAACTCACCTACGCCGCGGCGGCCAGGTCGGAGCGGGGCGACCGCGACCTGACGTTCTTCGGTGCGGCCGCGAAATGCTTCGCCTCCGACGTGGCGATGGAGATCACGACCGATGCGGTGCAGCTGCTCGGCGGGTACGGCTACGTCAAGGACTACCCGGTCGAGCGGATGATGCGGGACGCCAAGATCACCCAGATCTACGAGGGCACGAACCAGATCCAGCGGCTGGTGATGGCCCGCCAGCTGCTGTCGGGGAATAGCTAAGGCGAGCCCTAGGCTGCTGCCGTGAGCCAGCCGGACGATCTCGTTCCGAAGCCAACTTCTGCCGCCCGCACCACGCTTTCGCGGATCATGGGTCCGCTGGATGTGAACCTGCTCGGCACCGTGCACGGCGGCGTGATCATGAAGTTCGTCGACGATGTTGCCGGTGTGGTGGCATCGCGGCACTCCGGGGGGCCGGCGGTGACCGCGGCGATGGACGAGATGGTGTTTCTCCAGCCGGTGCAGGTCGGCGACCTGGTGTATGCGCACGCCCAGGTGAACTGGACCGGGCGCACCTCGATGGAGATCGGGGTACGGGTCGTGGCCGAGCCGTGGAACCAGGCTGGCGTACCGCCGACCCCGGTGGCGACCGCATATGTGGCATTCGTCGCGGTTGATACCGACGGCAAGCCACGGTCGGTGCCGCCGGTGGCTCCGGAGACCGAGGAGGACCGGCGCCGATTCGCCGAAGCGGAGATCCGGCGAACACACCGGCTGGCCCGACGCGAGGCGATTCTGCGCTCCCGGGCCGGCGGTTGACCGGCGGTTGATCGACCGCGGGCCCGGCGCGCCTGGGTGACTCGGACATCTGCGCTGGTTAGCGTGCCCATGTGGCCGGGGGCGCACAACTGGAATCCGGCGCCCCGGCCGAGCCGGAGCGCGAGCGCCGCATGGCCGAGCAGCGGGCCAGGCAGTTCCGGCGGGTCGTCCTCTTCGCGGTCATGTCAGTGGTCGTGCCGGGCAGCGCACATCTGCTCGCCGGGCGGGTCCGGGCCGGCACCCTCATCCTGCGCAGCTATCTAGTTCTGCTCGGTCTCGTGGTGGCGCTCGGTGTGCTGGGCCTGCGGGATCACGCAACGGTGCTCTCGCTCGCGGTCCGTCCGCTGCCGCTCGCGGTACTCCAGTACGCCGCGATCGCAGTCGGGCTGGCCTGGGCGCTGGTTGTAGTGTCCGGCGCGCTGCTTGGCCAGCCGCAGCGGCTCGAGCTCGGCCAGCGCCGGGCCGTCGCCGTGATCGTGCTGGTGCTCTGCCTCGCGGTCGTGCTGCCGTCGGTGACCACCGCCCGGTACGCGGCCGCCCAGCGGGAGCTGATCACCGATGTGTTCCGTGACACGGCCGCCGGCGACCTGCCGGACCGGCTCAACATTCTCCTGCTCGGCGGCGACTCGGGGCCCGACCGGATCGGGGTACGCACCGACAGCATCACGGTGGCAAGCGTGGACACGCGCACCGGTGACACCGTTATGTTCAGCGTGCCGCGCAACCTGGAGAACGTGCCGTTCCCGCCGGGCTCACCGCTGCACGCCGGGTTTCCGGCCGGGTTCGACTGCGACGGCTGCCTGCTCAATGCCGTCTACGGCTACGCGGAGACCAACCGCCGGCAGCTGTTTCCCGAAGTCCCCGATCCGGGACCGCAAGCGGTCAAGCAGGCGGTGAGCGCGGCGCTCGGGATCCCGGTGCACTACTACGTGCTGGTCAACCTGGAAGGGTTCCGCGACATCATCGACGCGCTCGGCGGCATCACGATCCGGGTGGAGCGGTCGCTGCCGATCGGAGACAACGGCCGCCGGCTGCAGGCCGGTTTGCAGCACCTCAACGGCTACCACGCGCTGTGGTACGCGCGCTCCCGCGCTGACTCCGACGACTACCAGCGCATGTCGCGGCAGCGCTGTGTGATGGGCGCGCTGCTGCATCAGGCCGACCCGATGACCGTGCTGCGCAACTACCAGAAGCTGGCCAAGAGCACCAAGCACCTGGTCGCCACCGACATCCCACGCGGTGCGCTGCCCGATCTGGTCAAGGTGGCGCTGCGGGTCAAGGACGCGAAGGTCACCAACGTGCAGTTCGTCCCGCCGTTCGTGAACACCGGGAATCCGGACTACGACAAGATCCGGGCGAGGGTGGCCGCGGCGCTGGATCCGGTTGAGAAGACTCCGGCGGCGGGCGCCGGCCAGACCGGCGACGGCGGCGGTAGCGGCTCCGGCTCGGACTCCGGCTCCGGTAGCGAAGGACCGAGCGCCCCGGCGCCGGGCGACGCCGTATCGCTGTCCACGGCATGTCGCTACTCGTGATCGCGTAACAAGATGGTCGATGCCGGGTGAACCCGACCGCTGCGGCACGTTAGGTTGGGTGCCGCCATGGACGCCGCACCCGAACCCACCGAGCCGGTTGGCCACCCACCGGTCTCTGTGATCATGTCGGTGCTCAACGAGGCGCGGCATCTGCGCTCCGCGGTCGGGCACGTCCTCGGCCAGGACTACCCGGGCGCGCTCGAGGTGGTCGTCGCGCTCGGCCCGTCGCACGACGGCACCGACCAGGTCGCCGGCGAGCTGGTCGCCGCCGATCCCCGGGTCAAGTTGGTGGCCAACCCGACCGGAGCGACTCCGACGGGTCTGAACGCCGCGCTTGCCGCGAGCACGCACCCGATCGTGGCCAGGGTGGACGGGCACGCCGTGATCCCGCCCGACTACCTGCGGATCGCGGTCGACACGCTGCACCAGACCGGCGCGGACAATGTCGGCGGGATCATGGCCGCGGAGGGCACTACCCCGTTCGAGCAGGCGGTTGCCCGGGCGATGACCTCGCCGCTCGGGGTCGGGAACGCGCGGTTCCACACCGGCGGCATGCCCGGTCCGGCCGACACGGTCTACCTCGGCGTGTTCCGCCGGTCGGCGCTGGATCGGGTGGGTGGCTACGACGAGTCGTTCCTGCGGGCCCAGGACTGGGAGATGAACTACCGGTTGCGGACCACCGGTGGGCTGGTCTGGTTCCAGCCCGCGATGCGCGTGTCGTACCGGCCGCGGCCGAGCCTTCGGGCACTCGCCCGGCAGTACTTCCATTACGGGCGCTGGCGGCGCGAAGTGATGCGCCGGCACCAGGGCTCGGCCACGCTGCGCTACCTGGCGCCGCCGATCGCGCTGGTCGCAATGGCCGCCGGGACCCTGCTCGGCGCCGCCGGCCTGGTGCTCGGTGTGCCGTTGCTGCTGCTCGGCCTGGCCATACCGTTGGGCTACCTGGCCGCGGTGCTGGTCGGAGCGCTGGCCACTGGCCGCGGGCTGCCGCCTGCAGCGCAGCTCACCCTGCCGGCCGTCTACGCGACCATGCACCTAGCCTGGGGCGCCGGCTTTTTGACCAGCCCGCGGCGGCTACGTCCGGCCGCGCCAGCTCCGGCCGCTGCGACCCAGGCGTCGTAGGGGGCATCATGGCGGTGCAGTTCAGGGGGAGGGTCCGGAGGTGGCGCGAGGACAAGCCGGGCGGGCTGGCCGTGGTTGACGTGCCCGCCGAACTGGTCGGCGAGTTCGGCGGTCGCCGTCAGATGCGGGTAGCGGGCACACTCGACGGTGCGCCGTTCACCGGGAGCACGATGCTGGTCGGCGGCGGCGGATTCTGCGTGGGAGTCAGCCGCGCGGCACTCAAGGCGGCCGGCGCCGATCTCGGGGACGAGGTCGAGCTGTCGATCGGGCCCGCCGGTCAGCAGTAGCCGGTGCGGAAGGCGGACTAGTCGCCGGCCACGCCGGCCGGTGGGAACACAAGGTGAGCTGGGAGGACCGCGATGGTAGCGTTCCGCGATCCAGGCGGTCAGGTCGCGCCGAGATCGATCCGAGGGGAGCGCGGCATGGGCGCTCGGGTGCGCGAGATAGTGGCGCACCGCTCGGTGCTGCGGCTGCTCATCACCCGTGATCTGAAGGTCAAGTACGAGAAGTCGGTTCTCGGGTACGTCTGGTCCATCCTCGAGCCGCTGCTGCTTGCAATCGTGTACTACTTCGTCTTCGGCGTGATCATGGGCGTCGGCACCGAGGACTATTTGGTCTACCTGCTGGCCGGCCTGTTGCCGTGGCTGTGGGCCAGCTCCACGATCAACTCGTCGACCGGTGCGCTGACCGGGCAGGCCCGGCTGATCAAGACCACCAGCGTGCCGCGGGAGATCTGGGTGCTGCGGCTGGTCGGGGCCAAGTGGGTGGACTACGTGCTCAGCCTGCCCGTGCTGGTCCTGTTCGCAATCCTGTACCGCCGCGCGCCGCACCTGGGCCATCTCGCCCTGCTGCCGTTCGTGATGATCGTGCAGGCGATCCTGCTGACCGGGCTCGCGCTGCTGCTGTCCTCGATCGGCGTGATGTTCCGGGACGTGAAGAACATCGTCAAGATCGTGATGCGGCTGCTGTTCTACTTCTCGCCGATCCTGTACGGCTTCGAGAGAATCCAGAAGCTGCCGGACCTGATCGTGCAGTTCTATACGCTCAATCCGTTCGTGGGCATCCTCGAGCTCAACCGGGCGGTCTGGTTCCCGGATGAGCTGCACAACGCGGGCATTAGCTGGATTTCGGCGGTACTACCCACAATTGTGCTGTCCGGCGCGTTGTTCGCCCTGGGCTGGACGGTATTCGCGCGGCTGGAGCGGGCCGTGCTGAAGGAGCTGTAGGTGGAGGAACGACCTGGATGACCGCGGTGATCGTTGCCGACGATGTCGGTATCCGGTTCACCCGTAACCGCAAGCGGCGGTTGCGGGTGCGCGAGCTGTTGCGCCACGGTTCCAGCCGCCACCCGGCCGGCGATGAGTTCTGGGCGTTCCGGAACGTGTCGTTCAAGATCCACCAGGGCGAGGCGGTCGGCCTGATCGGCGCTAACGGTCAGGGCAAGAGCACACTGCTGCGGCTCATCGCCGGCGTGATGCTTCCGGACGAGGGCACCATCACCGTCACCCAAGCCGTGGCTCCGCTCATCGAGCTGTCGTCCGGCATGGTCTCCGACCTCACCGCGCGCGACAACATCTACCTCGCGGCCGGTCTGCACGGGATGCCGCGCGCGGAGATCGACGAACGGTTCGAGGAGGTCGTCCAGTTCGCTGAAGTCGAGGCCTTTCTCGACACACCAGTGCGACACTTTTCCTCCGGGATGAAAGGGCGCCTGGCGTTCGCGGTCGCCACCCGGCTTGATGCACCGATCATCCTGGTCGACGAGGTGTTGGCGGTGGGAGACCGCCGGTTCCGGAAGAAGTGCCTGGAGCGAATGGAGGAAATGGTGGGCGGCGGGCGCACCTTGTTCCTCGTCTCGCACAGCGAGTCCGATCTCAAGCGGTTCTGCACCCGCGGTCTGTACCTGCGCGACGGCCAGCTGGTCGGCGACGGTCCCATCGACGACACGCTCGCCCAGTACGCCGAGGAGGTGAGCGGGGGCTGAGCATGGTGTTCGTCACCGTAGGCGGCATGGACGGGCGTCCGGCCGCCGCGTTACTGCCGCGCCGCGACGGGACCGTCCTGACCGCGCTGCTGGATCAGCTGGTTGCGCTCGAGGTGCCCGGTCGGCGGGTGGTGCTATGCCCGGAGTGGACCGCCGCCGCGGTCCGCGACCAGCTCGGAGACCGGGTCGAGGAGGTCGTGGCCTGCCGCACGGTGCGCGAGGAGCTCGATGTCGTCGCGAAGAGCGCGGCCGAGGGCACCGGCGAAGTGATCGTCGTCGACGGCGGCATCGTCGCGCACAACGAGGCGCTGGCCAAGCTGCTGCTGGAACCGCGGATGGGCACCGGGCTGCTGATCGGCGAGCGGGCCGCCGGGCCAGGCGTGCGCACTGCTGACGGCATCGTGGTTTCGGCGGCGTCCCGGGTGCACACGGTCACCGAACCCGACGGCGACGGCCTGGGTGTGCTGCGCGTGTCGCTTACCGACACCGCCACGCTGGCCGAGGTAGCTCGCAGCGTCTCCGCGATCGGGCGGGTGCCGGACACCGCCGACGGCCTGGTCGAGCTGCTCACGGTCGGGATGGTCAGGTCCGGGGTGCGGGTCGCCGCGATCCCGGTCCAGCCGTATGTACTGCACCGCCCGCGCACCGAACTCGAGGTGGGCGCCGCGCTCGTCGACCTCAGCGAGATCGACGAGGAGCGGCTCCGGCTGGCCAGCTCGGACCGGCCGGGCGATGGCCTCTACGCCATGCTGGTGGTGCGCCGGATCTCCAAGCACGGCACCCGGCTGGCGCTGCGCTACGGGCTCCGACCGAATGTGATCACGGCGATCTCACTCGGGATCGCGCTCGCCGGCGCCGGGCTCTTCCTGCTCGGCAACCGGCTCGGCTGGGTGCTCGGGGCGATCCTGCTGCAGGCTGCGCTCGTGGTCGACTGCGCTGCCGGCGAGGTGGCCCGGTACACCAGGACGTTCTCGCCGGTGCGCACCTGGCTGGACGGGATCACCGACCGGATCAAGGAGTACGCGGTCTACGCCGCGCTGGCCGCCGGCGCGGCCCGCGTCGGAGGCTCGATCTGGATGCTGGCCGGCGCGACGCTGGCGCTGCAGGCGTTCCGGCAGTCCGCCGACTTCGGGTACGGGGTCCGCCAGGCCGAGCGTCTCGCCGACCACCACACCGAACCGGTCGAGCTGCCGATCAACCGGCGGGACGACGCGAGCGACGTTCAGTTCGCCGACCTGGGGCAGACCGGGCAGACCGGTCGGGCGCACCATGCCCGCGCCAGTGGAGTGGGCGCGGTCCTGAACGGGCTGGGCGGTACCGGCGCTTCGCTCGGGCGCAGCGCGGTCCGCCTGTCCGAGCGGACGAGCCGGATCTCGGTGCTGGCCTGGCTCAAGCGGTTGATCATCTTCCCGATCGGTGAGCGCTGGCTGGTCATCTCCGTGGTCGTTGCGTTCTTCCAGCCGCGAACCGTGTTCGTTGTGTTGCTGAGCTGGGGTGGGCTGGCGGTGGTCTACACGCTGACCGGCAAGATGCTGAGGTCGATGGCCAATGTTTGACTACGCCGCTGAGCGGCCGGACCGGATCAGCGATCTCGAGTACGAGATCGACGACGGGCCGCTGGTGAGGGACATCGGCCAAGCGCTGCGCGGGTTGCGCTTCCCCGAGATCTATCTGCTGCTGCTGGCCGCGGTGCTGATGGGGGTGCCGCTGTGGCTGCTGGACGACACCGATGCGGCGCGGCAGTGGCTGTTCGCCGGCACCGTGATCGGGCTGATCGTCACCGGTCTGTGCTGGAGCGGGCCGGTGCGCGGGCGGTTCGGGTGGTTGCTGCCCGCGCTGCTGCGGGCGATCGAGTACAGCTACGTGCTGTTGCTGACCTACCGGCTCGCGCCGGATCTGCTCCCGGTCGCGTACGGGTACCTGGTCGTGGTCGCGTTCCATCACTACGACATCGCGTACCGGCTGCGGCACACCGGCCGCCCGCCGGCTCGCTGGGTCTACACGGCCGGGCTCGGCTACGACGGTCGGCTGCTGGTTATCGCCGC
>DATAFN010000064.1:0-2020 GCA_036257435.1 Actinomycetes bacterium | reverse complement strand
TGGTACGGCTGCATCTGGCGTACGAGCCTGAGGGCTTCGTTGAGCAGGCCGGCGACAAGCTGAACATCGTGGACCGGCAGGTCGAGTCCGACCTGAAGCGGTTCAAGGGGTTCATCGAGAATCTCGGTAGCGAAACCGGCGCCTGGCGCGGCTCCATCCAAGAGGACTACGGGGTCGGAGCGCAGGGTGCCCAGGACGTCTCAACTACCGGTGGCGCCGGGACCGAGATGGCCGGCTCCAGCGCCGGGCAGTCGGTGCCTGGTGCGCCTCCCGGGCAGTTCCCGCCAGGTACCACCTCGGGCCAGCCGCGGCCGGAGACCGACGCCGACTTCGGCGAGGATCCGGACGATCTGACGCGACGCTCGTTCTGAGCGCTTGGCCGGTCTCGTCCCATCGCCCGAGTCGCTGGACGTAGCGGTGTGACGGGACCGGATCCGCCGGCCGGGCGAATCGTCGTCATGAGTCCTCCGTAGCCGGGGGAGCGGCGGCGAGCCCGGCTGCTCGGCCGTACAGGTACCGCTGCTGGGGCTGGCTCATGGTCAGCCCGGCCGCGGCGAGGTAGGACTGGCGCGCCGCGGCGTGGTCGCCGGCCAACTCCAGCAGGTGCGCGCGCATCGCGTGCAACCGGTGGTCGTGGGCGATCCGCTCGTCGTGCTCGAGCTTCCCGACCAGGCCTAGCCCTGCCTGCGGGCCGGTGGCCATCGCCACCGCGACCGCGTGGTTCAGCGCAACCATCGGATTCTCGGACAGCTGCAGTAACAGTTCGTACAGCGCCACGATCTGCGGCCAGTCGGTAGCTTCGGTACTCGGTGCCTCGTCGTGGAGCGCGGCGATGGCCGCTTGGAGCTGGTACGGGCCGGTCGGCCCCCGTGGCAGCACTTCGCTGATCAGCGTGACGCCTTCGGCGATGTAGTCCGCGTTCCAGCGGCGCCGATCCTGCTCGGCCATCGGGATCAGCTCACCGGCCGGGCCGGTCCGGGCCGGGCGTCGAGCGTCGGTGAGCAGCAGCAGCGCCAGCAGCCCGGTGACTTCGCCGTCGTCGGGCAGCAGGGCGTGCACCAGCCTGGTCAGCCGGATCGCCTCCGCGGCCAGCTCGGTCCGTTGCAGATTCGGGCCGGAGGTGCTGGCGTACCCCTCGGTGAAGATCAGGTAGAGCACATGCAGCACGGCGCCGAGCCGCTCGGCACGCTCCGCCGGTGGGGGCAGCCGGAACGGAATCCCGCTGTCCTTGATGCGCTGCTTGGCCCGGCTGATCCGCCGGGTCATGGTCGCCTCCGGCACCAGGAAGGCACGGGCGACTTCCGCAGTGGTCAGACCGCCGACCGCGCGCAGCGTCAACGCGATCTGGGAAGCCGGCGACACCGCCGGATGACAGCACATGAACAGCAGGATGAGCGTGTCGTCGGACTCCGGCGGTCGGTCGGCCGGTGGCGCGAGCTGCTGGTCGGGTCGCGCCCAGCGGGCCACCGTGGCCTCCCGGCGCTGCCGTGCCTGCTCACTGCGCAGCAGGTCGGTAAGCCGGCGCGCGGCAACCGTGATCAGCCAGCCGCGCGGGTTTACGGGGATCCCTGCGGCCGGCCACTGGGTGGCGGCCGCCAGCAGCGCTTCCTGGGTGGCGTCCTCCGCGATGTCGAAATGGCCGTAGCGCCGGACCACCGCGCCGAGGACCTGCGGCGCTAACTGCCGCAGCAGGTCCTCGACGTCCGGGTCACGCATCCGGCGAGCTCAGAGCTCCAGGTCGGCGATTCCGTCGATGATCGGCCGCACGTCCACGTACTCGCCGGCCGCGTCCGGGTTGACCAGACCCGCGGCGATTTCGATTGCCCGATCGATGCTGGCGCACTCCACGATCGTGTAACCGGCGAGCACCTCCTGGGTCTCCGGATACGGTCCATGGGTCACCACCGGCACCCGGTTGTCGAGCTGAACCCGTCTGGCGTGCACCGGGGCCGCCAGGCCCTGGGCGTCGACGAGTTCTCCGGACTCAGCCAGGCGCTTGGGGAAGGCTTCCATGTACTGG
>DATAFN010000054.1:0-3600 GCA_036257435.1 Actinomycetes bacterium | reverse complement strand
GATCATGCCGTAGAGCACGACCGTATTGCCGCCCAGAACCCCGAAGAAGGTCGCGACGGCCGTACCGACCCCGTCCGCCCCGATCGCCCTGCCCATCACCGGGTCGAGATCCTGCTCGACCATCTCCGCCACGGCGCTCTGACGAACGGCCCAGGGGACCGTGTCGGCCGCCAGCCGGCTCAGTCGATCCCGCGCATCTGGAGCACTTTGAGCGCCAGCGCGAGGTCGAGGCGGAGGTCGGGATCGTCGGGGAACGGGCCCAGCAACCGTTCGAGCTTGCCGATCCGGTACCGCAGCGTGTTGTAGTGCACGAACAGCCGCCGGGCCGCCTCGGCCACATTGAGGTTGGTGTCGAGCAGCACCTGCAGCGTGTGCCGCAGTTCCACAGCTTCGGGATCGCCGTCGGCGGCCAGCTCACCCAGGGTCTCGGCGACGAACCCCCGCAGCTCGGCCGGGTCGCGAACCAGGCTCAGCAGTCGGAACGAGCCCAGCGCGTCGAAGTGAGCCACCGCCCCGGAGCCGTGTAGCTTGCGTCCGACGTGCACCGCGCGCCGAGCCTGCTCGTATGCCTGCGGGATCTGCTCGGGATCGCTGATCACCCGGCTCACCCCGGTGCCGAATGAACGCCGCCCGCCACCCCCGTCGCCCGAGACCACTCGGACGATCTCGCGGACCACCCGGTCCGGATCCGCGCCATCGGGTACCGGCAGCAACGCCACGACCTCCTGGGCGAAACCGACCACCGGGGCCGATGGGTCCCGCATGTGCACGGCGCCCTCCCACGCGGCGGAGAACCGTTCCTGCACCGGGCGAAGCTCGGGTCCGAGCCGCCGTACCGGGTCCGCCGCGGGATCCAGCTCGGCGACGACGGCCACCATCGGCCGGTCGACATCCCAACCGAGCGATCGGCAGTGCTCGACCATCCGGTTGCGGTCTCCGGCGCGGCCAGAGAGTACGTCGCGGAGGAAGTCACCGCGATACTTGCCCTCGACCGCGCGGACCGCGAGCTGCTTCGTGACTGCGAGTGCGGCCACCGTCGCGGCTCGCTCGAGCACGTGCAGGTCCCGCTCGTCGAGTGGGCGGCCGTGCGAGAACGTGGCGATCCGCCCGTGGTCGAACTTCCCGGCGACCACCGGCACGACCGCATGCCAGCCGGCGGAGTCGTCGTGATGGGCACCGCGCGGAACCCGTTCGGTCAGGAACCGTCCGGACGGGTCGAAACACGACGTGTCGCGCAGGGCCGTGAGCTCGGCCGGCTCGCCGCCCTGCGCGAGCACCCGGCCGTCGGCGGTCGTGACCAGCACCGGCCCGCCGAGGACGACCGCCATCTTCGCCACCAGCTCGTCCAGCCCGCCTCCTTCGAGCAGGACCGCAACCAGCGCCCGGTGCACCTCCTCGCTTCGTTCCAGCAGCGCGGCCTGCCGGTTGAGCACCTCGGTGAGGACCTGGTTGAGGATGTCGTCGAACCCGACACTGTCCGGGAGCTGCACCAGCGGCAGCCCGCGCTGCTCGGCGACGGAGATGGCCTGGTCCGGGAGGGAGTCCAGGTAGCGGTTGAGCTTGATCCCGACCGCGGCCAGCCCACGGTCGTCGAGCGCGGCGAGCAGCGCCGGTACCCCATCCGGAATGGCCCGCACCGGATAACCCGTGGTCAGCAGCAGCTCATGCGGTTTCACCCACGGCAGGACGTCGGGCACCTCCATGATGTTGAGCCGGCGCACGACCCGGTCGAGCCCGGACTCACCGGCAAGCAGGCTCGCACCGCTGAGCGCCGGCATCCGGAGGACCTCCTGCACGGTGACGCCGGTCGCAAGCTCCGCCGCGGGCTGATCGGCTGGCAAGTCCTGGTAACTCCGCGCCGCCGGATCGGCAACATTGCCCATGCGGCGACGGTACCGGGTTTGACTAGCGTCCGAAGCACCGCAGGGGAGTATTCCCCTCGGCAAGGGGGGACGGATTGGGAGGACGTACGCTCACCGCGACCCGCGCACCCGGCGTCACCCGGCTGGCCGCCGCGTCCACCGTGCTCGCTCCGCTGCTGGAAGGGCCGGCCCGGTCGGCGCGCGTGGTCGGAACCCTGGGTGCCGCCGTGCACGTGGTCGCCGACGACGAGCGGGTGCCGCTGGTGTGCGTCTGTACTCCCGAGGCGGTCCGGCTGCCACCATCGCTGATCCTGCCCGGTCCCCTGCCCAGTCACCTCGGCCGAGCCCTGGTCGGCAACGGCGGTGTCGAACTCGGCGACACCTGGATCGGCGTCGGCCGGTGGTGGCGCCCGCTGCGGCCGGTGCTCGAGCCTGGGCCCGAGGTTGTCGAGCGAACCCAGCTCGCGTTCCGGTATCTACAACCGCTGGAACCGGCCGTCGCCAGTGCCGTGGCCCCACTCGCGGCGTGGCTCGCCGGCCGCACCGTGCCCGGCGCAGTCGCGGCGCTGGTGGGCCGAGGCAGCGGGCTGACCCCGGCCGGGGACGACCTGCTCGGCGGCGTTCTGGTGACACTGCGCGCCATGCGCGACTCGCGGGCCGACCGGCTCGCCCGAGCAATCGGCCAGGTGGCGGCCACCCAGACCACGCACGTATCCGCGGCGCTGCTCGTGCATGCCAGCCGCGGCGAGTGCATGCCCGAGCTCGCCGGCCTGATCGCCGCCCTCGACGGCCGCGGTGACATCCGGGCCTCGATGCGCCGGCTGCTCGCGGTCGGCCACAGCTCCGGTACCTCGCTCGCCCACGGAGTCCTGCTCGCGCTGGCGACGGGTGCCCGGGCCCCGGGGTGAGCCGGCAGCTCCTGATCCACACCGGCGCTTATCGGGACTCGGTCAGCCTGATGCAGCTGAGCCGGCGCATCGCGGAGGAACCGGGCGTGCGGTCGGCGCTGGTGGCCATGGCGACCGAGCTCAACCTCGAGCTACTCGCCGGCATGGGTTTCGACCAGCCGCCCGCCGCGTCGGCCAACGACATGGTGGTGGCGGTCGAGGCCGACGACGACGCTGCGCTCGAGGCCGCCTTGTCGAAGCTCGACGTGCTGCTCGCCGAGCGGGCCGGGGCGCCAGGCGACGGATCGGCTTCGGACACGCTGCCACGGACCATCCGGACCGCAGCGTACGGAGCGACGCTCGCGTTGATCTCGACGCCGGGTTGGTACGCCGCCGCGGACGCCTTCGAAGCGCTGGACGCCGGGCTGGACGTGGTGTTGTTCAGCGACAACGTGCCGCTCGGTCAGGAGATCGCCCTCAAGGAGGCCGCGGCCCGTCGAGGACTGCTGGTCATGGGGCCGGATTGTGGGACCGCGGTCGTGGCCGGCGTCGGCCTCGGCTTCGCCAACGTCGTGCGGCCGGGCCCGGTCGGCCTGGTCGCGGCGTCGGGAACCGGCGCCCAGCATCTGATGTGCCTGCTCGATTCGGCCGGTCTGGGCATCAGCCACTGTCTGGGAGTCGGCGGCCGCGACCTGTCGGCATCGGTCGGCGGCCGGTCCACGCTGGCCGCGCTCGACCTGCTCGCCGCGGACCCGGCCACTGATCGCGTCGTCGTGGTCTCCAAACCGCCGGGGCCGCTGGTTGCGGCGGCGATCCGCGAGCGCATCGGCGGGTTGGATGTGCCGGTCGAC
>DATAFN010000006.1:0-1524 GCA_036257435.1 Actinomycetes bacterium | reverse complement strand
GCCGGGCCATCGGCGAACCGGGCCGCCCAGGTCGTCGCGGCCGAGTACACCTCGCCAGCAGGCACGACCTGGTCGACCAGACCGATCTGCAAGGCCTCCTCCGCCCGCACGAACCGTCCGGTGTAGATCAGCTCCTTAGCTCGCGCCGGTCCGACCAGCCGGGACAGCCGCTGGGTTCCGCCCGCCCCTGGGATGAGCCCGAGCTGGATCTCCGGCTGACCGAGCTTGGCGTCCGCAGCCGCGATCCGCTCGTCGCAGGCGAGGGCCAGCTCGCAACCGCCCCCGAGGGCGTAGCCCGTGACAGCCGCCACCGTCGGCTTCGGGATGCGGGCTACGGCGGCGAACGCGGCTTGCAACAGCCTGGACCGGTCCACCATGTCCGTATACGTCAGCTCGGCCATTTCCTTGATGTCGGCTCCAGCGGCGAAAACCTTCTGACCGCCGTACACGACGACCGCGCGCACATCACTGCGCTCGGCCGCCTCGTCCGCTGCAGCCTTCAACTCGGCCTGAACCTGCGCGTTCAGGGCGTTCATAGGCGGCCGGTCGAGCCGAATCGTCCCGATCGCCTGATCCACCTCGAGCCTGACGAACACAGCCCGGAGCCTAAACCCGTCTGCCACCGGCCCGACATTTCGGCCCGCCCGGGCGTCAGGACAACGTGAGGCCGAGCCGGGTACGTTGCCCGTATGGAGTACCGCAGGCTCGGCCGGCTGGAACACCAGAGCTCCGTGCTGATCTATGGCGCCGCGGCGTTGTCCGACGTCAGCCAGGAGGTGGCGGATCGGTCCATCGACGAGGCGCTGACAGCCGGGATCAACCACTTCGACGTCGCGGCGAGCTACGGCGACGCAGAACTTCGGCTCGGCGCGGCCATGGACCGGCTGCGCCACCAGGTGTTCCTGGCCACCAAGACCGGCGAGCGGTCTGTGGACGCTGCGTGGCGGCAGATCAACGCCTCTCTCGAGCGCCTGCAGACCGATCATGTCGACCTGGTCCAGCTGCACGCCATCGGCGACCGCGAGGAGCTCGACCTGGCAACGGCCGCCGACGGCGCCCTGCACGCCGCGGTGCGAGCGCGGGAGGAGGGGCTGGCCAGCGCGATCGGCATCACCGGCCACGGGCACCAGGCGCCGGCAACGCATCTCGAGGCGCTTCGCCGGTATCCGTTCGCGACCGTTCTGACGCCGGTGAACCCGGTCCTGGCCAGAGACGCCACCTACTTGCGCGACTATGACGCCCTGGTCGAAGAAGTGCAGCGGCAGGACGTCGGCTTGATGATCATCAAGGCGGTGGCTCGACGCAACTGGCCCGATGGCGCTGACCACACGTACACCACCTGGTACGAGCCGTTCGACGAGCAGAGCCGGATCACCGCCACGGTTGCCTGGGTGTTGGCCAGGCCGAAGGTCACCGGCATCGCCACGCCCGGTGACGTCCGACTGCTGTCTCTGGTGGTCCGCGCCGAAGCGGACCGTCATGCCTTGCCACCCGGTACCGCCGAGGCGGTGCTGCGCGACCAGC
>DATAFN010000359.1:0-2197 GCA_036257435.1 Actinomycetes bacterium | reverse complement strand
TGTGGGCCATCGATGTGAATGAGCGCGCCCTCGAGTTGGTGACCCGCAACGCAGCGGCGGCCGGGCTCGGCAACGTCATTGCGAGCAAACCCGAACAGGTATCGGACGCGGTTCGGTTCGCCGCGGTCTACTCGAACCCGCCGATCCGGATCGGCAAGCCGGCACTGCACGAGCTGCTGCTGCAGTGGCTGCGGCGGCTGCTACCGGGTGGCGCCGCATGGCTGGTCGTGCAGCGCAACCTCGGGTCAGACTCGCTCGCCCGCTGGTTGATCGAGCAGGGCTACCCAACCCGGCGGATCCACGCCGAGCGCGGTTACCGATTGCTCGAAGTCGACGTCGCGCCGACCGGGACGGATCTGCTATGGCCCAGCTGAGAAGCACCGACCTGAAGCGGCTGCACCGCACTTGGCGGCGCCGCAAGACGCATCGGCTGGCGCTGCTGCTGGAGAGCGTGCAGTCGCCGTTCAACGTCGGCTCCATCGTGCGGACCGCGGCCGCCCTCGGAGCCCAGGACCTGTACCTGGTCGGCTCGGCCGCACTGCGCTCGCCGAACGCGCAAAAGACCGCGATGGGCACCGACCGGTACCTGACCTACCGGGAGTACGAGAACGTCGGGGTGGCGGTAGCGGCCGCGCGCGCGGACCGCTACCAAGTGATCGGGCTCGAGCTCGCCGACGAGGCCGTGCCACTGCATGAGCTGGAGCTGGACCGGGATGTCTGCCTCGCGCTCGGGCACGAGGACCGCGGACTCTCGGCGACCGCGCTCGGGTTGTGCGACGCGATCGGCTACGTGCCACAGCTGGGCAAGGTCGGTTCACTGAACGTCGCGGTGGCCGCCGCCATCGCTTGCTACGAGGCGCGCCGGCAGAGCTGGGCCGCGGCGGACCGCTAGCTCGCCTGCACTCGTCGGGCCGCCCGCTCCAACTCCTCGATCAGCGCGATCGTCTCCGGCTCCATGTCGACGCCGAGCTCGTCGTTGAGCGTGCTCAGCCGATCGATCGCGTGCTGGATGCCCGCCGTGTTGTGGGCGCCGTACTCGGCCCGCAGCAGGTCTCGCCACAGCAGCTCCGCTTCCGGTGCAGCCAGCAGGCCCTTGGTCGCGGCCCGGCGGGCCCCGTACGGGTCGCGCACCTCGAGCAGCCGCACCGATAGTGCATGCGCGACGTCCACGATCGCACTGATCATGTCCTGCTTCAGGTGCTCGGCCCAGGCGTACCGGCGCGGGCTTACGCCGGCGAACGGCTGCCCGTGCACCAGGTCGAGCGCGGCTTGCAGCTGCCCGATGCCGTCCGGACCGGCGGCCATCCCGCGCCGGGCCAGCGACTTGAACCGGCGCCAGTCGCAGCCCACCGTCGGCGCGAAGTTGTAGCCGTCGGACTCGTTGACCATCGGCAGGTAGAAGCTGCCCTCCGGATCCCGGCCCAGCCAGCGCCGCAACCTGGACATCTGCGAGTTGCGTGTCGGCGCATCGGCACGCCGGCCCGGCCACAACGCTTCGGTCACCGTGTGGTGCTGACTACCGGGATGCAACGCGAGAAAAGCCGCCAACTCGGTCAGGCTGGCCCGGCGCTCGCCGACGTCGCCGGTGGCGTTTACGACCATGACCGGTCCGAGCACACATACCTGCGGCGCGGCGGTCGCAGTGACCGAAGTCGGAACCGGAGTCGGGAACTCGTGCTCGATCCCGTCGATCTCGGCCGCGAGCTCCGGTGTCACCGCGGTCCGGTCCGCGGCCGGCACGTGGTCGGGCGCCGGCACGTGGTCGGGCGCCGGCATGTGGTCGGGCGCCGGCATGTGGTCGACGGGCGGCTCGTGGTCGACCGGCGGAGCCAGGCCGATTACCACGTTCCCGGCCCACGGCGACGGGTCCGCGTCCGCGGCCGGTCCTACTTCCGGCGCCGGCGCCACGGTCGGCAGAAGCGGTGCCGGCGGGGGCGGTGGCGGCGCGGGAGGCCGGGGGTCGAACGGCGGCTCGGCCGGAACGTGCTCGCCCCAGCCACGCGGCGGCATCGGTTCCGCGTCGTTCGCGGTCGACAGCATCGTGACCATGCCCGCGTAGTCCCGATCTTCGAGCCGTTGCAGCCGGACCCGCAATCCGGTGACCGGCAACGCGATCGGTGTCCGGGTGGTGCAGTCGAGCATCCATGGCCCGGGTAGATCGGCTTCGGTCGGGTTGCTGACCACGGCCGCGAGGCTC
>DATAFN010000341.1:0-5222 GCA_036257435.1 Actinomycetes bacterium | reverse complement strand
GGACAGGCTGGTGACTGTTCCCGACTTGTGGGCATTGAGCGGCTGTTCCATCTTCATTGCCTCGAGCACCACGATGAGGTCACCGGACTCCACCCGCTGGCCGTCCTCCACCCCCACCTTGACGATCGTGCCCTGCATCGGTGAGGTCAGAGCATCGCCATCGGCGGCCGCGCCGGCCTTCTTCGCGCCGCGGCGCCGGGCCGGCTTGGCCGCACCGCTGCCGCCGCCGGTTGCGATGCCGAGCCCGGCCGGCAGGACCACCTCGAGCCGCTTGCCCCCGACCTCGACGGTGATCCGCTCCCGCTCGGACGGCTCCTCCTCGTCGGGAACCGGGCCGGCGTACGGCGGAATCCGGTTCTCGAACTCGGTCTCGATCCAACGGGTGTGTACGGCAAACGGCTTATCGGCCCGCTCCGGAGCGAAGGCCCGATCAGTTACCACCGCCCGATGAAACGGCAGCACCGTCGGCATCCCCTCGATCTCGAACTCGGTCAGTGCTCGCCGAGCCCGAGCCAGCGCGTGCTGGCGGTCCACTCCGGTGACGATCAGCTTGGCTAGCAGCGAGTCGAAGCTCTGCCCTATCACCGCCCCCGGTTCGATGCCGGAGTCCAGCCGGACCCCGGGCCCGCTCGGCGGTCGCCAGGTGGTGACCGTGCCCGGCGTGGGCAAGAAGTTGCGGCCTGGGTCCTCTCCGTTGATCCGGAACTCGATCGAGTGACCGCGGATCTCCGGGTCGGGGTAGTCCAGCCGCTCGCCGTCGGCGATCCGGAACATCTCCCGGACCAGGTCGATACCGGTGACCTCCTCGGTGACCGGGTGCTCGACCTGTAGCCGGGTGTTCACCTCGAGGAAGGAGATCGTGCCGTCTTGGCCGACCAGGAACTCGCAGGTCCCGGCGCCGATGTAGCCGGCCGTACGCAAGATCGCCTTGGACCCGGAGTACAACTCGGCCTGCTGGGCCGCGGACAGGAACGGTGCCGGAGCCTCCTCGACCAGCTTCTGGTGCCGCCGTTGCAGGGAGCAGTCTCTGGTCGACACTACGACCACGTTGCCGTGCTGGTCGGCCAGGCACTGGGTCTCCACGTGCCGGGGTCGGTCCAGGTATCGCTCGACGAAACACTCACCGCGTCCGAACGCGGTAACCGCTTCCCGCACTGCCGAGTCGTACAGCTCGGGAATCTCCGCCGCAGTTCGGGCCACCTTCAGGCCGCGCCCACCGCCGCCGTACGCCGCCTTGATGGCGATCGGAAGGCCGTGCTCACGAGCGAACTCGACCACCTCGTCGGCACTGGACACCGGATCCGGGGTGCCGGCCACCAGCGGGGCCCCGACGCGCTGGGCGATGTGCCGAGCCTGGACCTTGTCGCCGAGCGCGACGATCGCGGTCGGCGGCGGGCCGATCCAGGTCAGCCCGGCATCGATCACCGCCTGGGCGAAGCCCGCGTTCTCGGCCAGGAAGCCGTATCCGGGATGTACGGCGTCGGCGCCGGACTGCGCGGCCGCCACGAGCAGCTTGTCGATCACGAGATAGCTGTCGCCGGGAGTGGTGCCGCCCAGCGCGTACGCCTCGTCCGCGATCTGCACGTGCAACGCGTCGCGGTCCGGATCGGCATACACCGCGACGCTGCCGATGCCGGCATCGCGGCAGGCACGGGCAATGCGAACCGCGATCTCGCTTCGGTTGGCGATGAGTACCTTGCGCACCTGGCCTCCTCACGCCGTGCCGTCGCCGGCACCAGCGTTTGGGCGTACGGCGCCTGGACGGCTGCCGTTTCGACTCCCATGCTTCGATCGCGAGTCTAGGACCGACCCGCCGGTATGGATCAGCCGTATCACTCATCCCGCTGACCTGCGCCGTTGTCGCAATCCTGCGGGGCAACGCCGCGGACGTCTCCCGCGTCCATACCGGGGGACGCTATCCTCCTCGCGGCGACTGCGCGTCGCTGGGCGATCTGGGAGTAGGGATGAGCCACCATCCGGTACGGCGCCATCCGCTCCTGGTCGCGGTGGCCGGAAGCGTCGCAGTGCTGCTGGCCGGTGGCTGCTCTGCGGCCGGCCAGGCGGCGCAGGCCGGATCGGACACCCGGCTAGCGGCGAAGGCGGCACCGGCTGAGCTCAGTGGTGCGGCCACCGCGCCGGCCCGGATCGCCGCCGGCGGCCTGGAGCTCAGTCTGCCGGCAGGGCTGTCGTTGGACTTCCAGGACAGCCCGACCAAGAGCCCGGCCACGACCGCGATGCTCGAGGACGCCGCCGCCATGTTCGCCGCGATGTACCAGGCGATCGGGCGCAGTGACCCGGACGACTCGCTCTACCAGCGATATGCCACCGGGACCGCCCGCACCGAGGTGGCCGGCGTGATCTCGATGTTCTCCGATAGCGGCTGGACGGTCAGCGGCCGGGCCTGGGTGTTCAGCCGGACCGCCCGGCTCACCGGGCCGGACACCGGTCGGGTGAGCTGGTGCGCCGATGTGCGCGAGGTCTATCCGCAGGAGCTGCAGTCCGGCGAGGTGCTGCGGTCGAGCACCGGCTCCAACGGAGTCATCGCGTATTCCGGTTCGGTGCGGCGCAACTCCGCCGGGGTATGGGAGCTGACCAGCGTCACCTCCAAGCGGGCCGCGCCGTCCTGCCTGTAACGGCGTGCCCCTAAATCTGTGCCGGATAAGTCTGTGCCGGAGCGCTCCACAGCTCGACCAGCTCGACTCCGAGTTCGGCCAGCAGCCGGCGCAGCAGCGGGAGCGAGAGGCCGACCACATTGGCCGGATCGCCGTCCACGCCGTCGATGAACGGCGCGCCGAGCCCGTCGATGGTGAATGCCCCGGCCACCCGTAGCGGCTCGCCGGTGGCCACATAGGCCCTGATCTCCGCGTCCGACACACGGCCGAACCGCACCGCGGTCCCCGCCACCGCGCTCGCCGACCGGCCGCTGCCCGCGTCGATCAGGCAGTGGCCGGTCAGCAGCGTTCCGGACCGGCCGGACATCGCCTGCCATCGGGTCACCGCTTCTGTCGCGGTAGCCGGTTTGCCGAGCGGCACCCCGTCCAGATCCAGCACCGAGTCAGCGCCTAGCACGAGCCCGGTGGACCGGATTGCCGCCACCGCCTCGGCCTTCAGTGTTGCCAGCCGCAGGCAGTGCTCGGCTACGGTCTCACCTGCCACCTCGGTCTCGGCCACTCCGCTGACCTCGATCAACGGCTCGATCCCGGCGGCGCGCAGCAGTCTCAGGCGGCCGGGTGAGGCCGAAGCCAGGATCAGCTGGGGCACCGCAGTGGCACCGGTTAGTGCGCCCAGGCGCTGGCCCGCCACGCCCCGGCGCCGTGCGGCAGCGTGGTCCGCAGGTATCGGGACCGGTCCTGCCAGGCCGACCGGACGGCATCGGAGCCGGAACCGGCGGCAGGCACCATGGCGGCCCGGGCGGCCAGCACGGTGACCAGTGCGGCCAGCTCCTCCGGCGTCGGTTCACCCCGCACCACCCGAAGCGCGGGTCGTGCGCCGCGACCGTCGGTGGCCTCCGGCACCGCTCCTCCCTCCAACTCCGCAGAAGCACTGTACGGCAGCAGGTCTGATCCGGTAGTTGTGGCAACGCACACCGCCACACCGTTGGAGGTTGATCGTGACTAACAACCGCCCGCCGGACCCGTACGAGTTCCTGCGCATGGTGCCCCGGTTCGACGTGACCAGCGAGGATCTCACCGACGGCCAAACGATGCCCGACGCCCAAGTGTTCGACGGCTGGGGCATGAGTGGCCAGAACCTGTCTCCGCAGCTGTCCTGGTCGGGCTTCCCGGCCGAGACCAAGAGCTTCGCGGTCTCCGTCTACGACCCGGATGCCCCGACCACGTCGGGATTCTGGCACTGGTCGCTGTTCGACCTGCCTCCGTCGGTGACCGAGCTGGTCCGCGGGGCGGGCGCTGCGGACGGATCGGGCCTGCCGTCCGGGGCCAAGCACGCCCGCAACGACTTCGGCACGCAGGGATACGGCGGCGCCGCGCCGCCGGCCGGACACGGCCCGCACCGCTACTACGTCGTCGTGCACGCTCTCGGTGTCGACACGCTCGGGCTGGACGAGAGCGCATCCCCGGCCGTGGTCGGTTTCATGAGCAACGCGAATGTGCTGGCCCGTGGCCGCATCGTGGTCACCTACGAGGTGCCCGGGTAGGAACGCGACCCGCGGCGTCAACGGGCGTCGCTGACTGCCCGGCACGGCTGGCCGACACGGTTCGAGATGTTCTCGTAACCTGATTGCAATGTGCTCTAGGCTCGGCTCCTGACCTGCGACGATGCCGCCGCTGCTGGCTTCCGCCGCCCGGCTCTTGCCGGGCTGCGGAGCCATGGTCGACCGGTGGCTCCGGCAAGCCCCGACTAGTCCCTACACTCGGCCCACCAAATAGCCGGAAGGCGACGTTGCGGGCATGGCTGCCGGGACCGTCCGGGAAGGCCCACTGGAGGGGATGAGATGAGGTTTGCACTCGTCCGCAGCAAGCTGCTGCGAGCGCTTGCTGTCACTACGATGGCCACCGCGGCTTTAGTGTTCGCGGCCGGCCCGGCCGTGGCCGACGAGGTCGTCACACTCCACCCAGCGCACGTCGGTGCGACCGCCGCCGGTTTCCCGAACCATGATGACGACTGCGGCAACGGCCCGAACGAGGATGGCTGGCACTTCATCGCGCCCGGGAACGTGAACTTCACCAGCCTGCACCTGGAGTTCAACGACGGCGCGATCGTGTTCGACCTCGGACCGGATGACTTCGGCCCGCCGGACGACTCGCATGCGTTCGTGAGCACCCCGGTCGGCGCGGTGCTGACCGCCGGCAGCGGCACTACGGATGCGGCGACGCCGCAGGGCACGTTCATCCTGTCGCACACCTGCCCCGGCACGCCGCCGACGACGCCTCCGACCACGCCTCCGACGACGCCGCCGACCACGCCGCCGACGACGCCTCCGACCACGCCGCCGACGACGCCTCCGACGACTGAGCCTTCGACGCCGCCGCCGTCAACTGAGCCGCCGACGACGCCGCCGTCCACTGAGCCGCCCGGAACGTCTGGCGGTGGTCTGCCGCAGACCGGTGGTGGCTCACTGCCGATCCTGCTCGGGCTTGGGATCGCCCTGCTCTCCGGTGGCATCGCGGCTGTGATCGCAGCCCGCCGGAGCGGAATGACTGAGTAACCCGATAGCACGCACCAACTAGGGGTGCCGAGCCGGCCGGCTCGGCACCCCTAGT
>DATAFN010000325.1:0-4236 GCA_036257435.1 Actinomycetes bacterium | reverse complement strand
GAGGTGCTCGGGTTGCGCGCGCTGATCATCCTGCATCAGGCCAGGGCAGCGACCCGGTTCGACGGATGGGGCCGGTTGGTCCAGCTTGCCGACCAGGACCGGGCCGGCTGGGATCGGGCGGCGATCAACGCTGCCCTCGAGCTGCTCGACACGGCGATGGCGATGCGGCGACCGGGCCCATACCAGCTGCAGGCCGCGATCGCGGCGCTGCACGCGCAGTCCGCCAGTTATCCCGAGACCGACTGGCTACAGATCCGGCTGCTGTACGACCGGCTCGACCAGCTGGCCCCGTCCCCGGTGGTCCGGCTCAACCGGGCGGTCGCGACCCGGTACACCGAAGGCGCCGCGGTCGCGCTGGCCGAGCTCGACGCGCTCGACAGCGAGTTGCGCGACTACCGGCTCTGGCACGCGGTCCGGGGCGAGCTGCTGCGCGAGCTCGGCCGGTCCGAAGAGGCCAGGCTGGCCGACAAGCGGGCGCTCGAGCTGGCCACCAACCCGGCCGAGCGGGAGCTGCTGGCCCGCCGGCTTGGCCAGGCATCAGCCCCCGGGTAGGCCAGCAGCCCCCTCGAGCGGCGCCCTCTCCCGCCTCGAGCCGCCGCTCAGTGCTCGACGACCGGGCGAACCTCGATGACCACGTCCGGACGATCGGCTGTGGGCCACGTCGCGGCGATCTTTAACGCCTCGTCCATCGAGTCGGCGTTCAGCAGCACGAACCCCCCGATCACCTCCTTGGCCTCGACGAACGGGCCGTCAGTGACCTGACCGACGCGGATCGACTTGGCGGTCTGTACCGGGGCCAGCTCGGCTCCGCCGTCGGCGATTTTGCCGGCCTGGACCCACCGCTCGAACCATGTGTAGGTCGCGGTCATCGCCGCGGCCTGGTCCTCGGCCGGCGTATCGTCCCAGGACGCCGGATCGCCGCAGATCAGCATTGCGTAGCGCACATCCACCGTCCTCAGCGCTCGACGACGGGGCGGACCTCCATCGTGATCAAGCCTTCGGACACGCCCGGCCAGCTGGACGCGATCTCGACGGCCTCGTCGATGGAGTCGGTCTCCAGCACCGAGTAGCCGCCGATGACTTCCTTGGCCTCGATGAACGGACCATCGGTGACGCCGGTGCTGCGCACCGTCTTGGCCTTGGTGGACGAGTCGAGCTCGTGGCCGCCGTCAACCAGCTTTCCGGCCGCGGTCCACTTGTCGTACCAGGCGAAGATGTCCTTCATCCAGGCATCCGCCTCGGCCTGGTCGGTCGGGAACTTCGACTCGTCGCCGGCGATCAAGATGACGTACTTCATCGGGTTGTCTCCCTATGCCTTGCGGGCGCGTTGTCGGCACCCTCCCGACCTGTTCTACGAATGCCAATCCCCGGATCCCTACATCGGCGCGGACCCGTTTTCGCCGGCATCCTCGTCGACCTCGTCCCGGGAGATCCCCAGTAGGTACAGGATCGTGTCCAGATGCGGCACGCTGACCGACGTGTCCGCGGCCAGCCTGACCACCGCCTTCGCGTTGAACGCGACGCCCAGACCGGCCGCTGCGATCATGTCCAGGTCGTTCGCGCCGTCGCCGATCGCGACGGTCTGGCTCAGCGGCACCCCGGCTGCGCTGGCGAAGCGGCGCAACGCGGCTGCCTTGCCGGCCCGGTCGATGATCGGTCCGGTCAGCCGGCCGGTCAGCCGGCCGTCCGTGACCTCCAGCGTGTTCGCGGCGACGTAGTCGATGGCCAGCTCGGCGGCGAGCACGTCGGTGATCTGGGTGAACCCGCCGGACACGATCGCGACCTTGTGATCGAGCCGCTTGAGCGTACGGATCAGGGTGGCCGCGCCCGGCATCAGCTCAACCTGCTTGGCGACATCGTTCAGGACACCCGCGTCCAGCCCCGCGAGCAGCCCGACCCGGGCGCGCAACGAGGCCGCGTAGTCCAACTCGCCGCGCATCGCCTGGTCGGTGATCTGGGCGATCTCGGCCGCGTGACCGGCCAGCTCGCCGAGCGCCTCGACGATCTCGCCGCGGATCAGGGTGGAGTCGACATCCATCACCACCAGGCGCTTCGCCCGGCGATACAGGCCGGACCGCTGCACCGCGACGTCGACTTGGCGCCGGGCCGCTTCCTCGGTAAGCCGGCGACGCAGCTCGACCGGATCCGCGCCGGACACGTCGAGCTCCAGGCTGGTCACCGGGTCGCGGGAGAGGCGGACGATCCGGTCGATGTTCGCCCCGCAGTCGGCGATGACCCCGGCCATCCCGGCCACCGCGACCGGTCGCAGCGGCTGGCCGAGCACGGTGACGTGCAGCCGGCCCGCGCCGCGCGCCGCGTTGTCCCCGGTCCCGGCGATCGTCTCCAGCTCTACCCCCAGCGCTCGGGCGGTCCTGGTCAGCCGGGCGGACAGCTCACCCTCGTCGTTGGGGCTGGTGACCAGCACGCCGAGGATCAGCCGGCCGCGCAACACGATCTGCTCGACGTCGAGCACGTCCACCGGGTAGTCGGCCAGCACGTCGAACAGCGCGGAGGTGAGCCCAGGGCGATCGCGGCCGGTGACGGTGAGCAGCAGGGTTCGCTCGGGCAGTGCGGCGCTCACCGGACCACGCTATCCGCTGCGACCGCCTTGGCGAGGCCTAGCGCCGTAGGTTGCAGGACTAGAGCAGCAGGTTGAGGTCGCCGAACTCGTGCCAGAGGTAACGGCGGTCGATCGCCTCGCGGTAGCAACGGGCCAGCAGCTCCGGTCCGGTGATCGCCTCGAGCATGGCCAGGTGGGATGCGCGCGGCTCGTGCAGGCCGGTCAGCAGCCCGTCGACCACCCGGACCCCTCGCTCCGGGGTGACCACCAGGTCGGTCCAGCCGCCGGCCGGCATCACCCACCCGTCCCCGCTGGCCGCGGTCTCCAGCGCACGGACCACGGTGGTGCCGACCGCGATGATCCGACTGCCGCCGGCACGCGCGGCGTTGACCAGCCGCGCGGTGGCCGCGGGCACGGTGAACCGTTCCGGATAGGGCCGCTCGTGCGCTTCGGCCGAAGCGACGCCGGTGTGCAGCGTCAGTGGCGCCATCGTGACGCCGCGGTTGACCAGCTGGGTGACGAGCGCTGTCGTGAACGGGCGACCGGCACTGGGCATCTCCGCGCTACCCGGCTCGGTGGCGAACACCGTCTGGTAGGCGGCCAGCGGCCAGTCCCTGGTGACGTACTCGTACCGGATCGGCCGGCCGTACCGCATCAGGTGCTCCACGAGCGGCGCCGACCGCGGAATATCGAGGATCGCCAGCCAGAGCCGGCCGTCGGAGTACGGCTCGATCAGCCGTGCCGTCGCTCCGCCTCGCAGCTGGTAGGTCCGGCCGGCGGCACCGTCCCGGTACGGCCTGGTGCTGCCGCCCTCCGCGGGGCTGCGCAGCTCCACCACCCATCGGTCGCCGGGCAGCTCGGTGGATACGTGTACGACCAGCCCGGAGCCATCGGTCGTGTCGATCGCGGCCGGTACGGTCGCCGAGATGTTGACCACCAGCACGTCGCCGGGCCGCAGCAAGCTCGGCAGCTCGGGGAACCAGTGATGCGATACGTCGCCGGTAGTGTGGTCGCTGGCGAGCAGGCGTACCCCGTCCCGCCCGAGCCCGCGGGCCTCCGGTGGCTCGTGCGCGCTGAGCGTGCTCGGCAGCTCGAAGTCCACGGTGGCGGTCATCGCCTGGCCTCGGTCCACAACAAGATCGGGTAGCCGGCCGGATCGGCCGTGGAGAACGCGTAGTGGCCGCGCGTGAATGTCGTCGGCGGGATCGCCGCGCCGGGTGCCGCGGGATGGCTCGCTCGCAGCCGGTCGAACAGCTGGTCGACGGCCACCCGGTCCGGCAGCTCGAACGCGATGGGCGCGATAGGCGGCATGGGTGCGATGTTCGGATGCTCACCCGGCGCCTCCGCCTGGTCCGGGGCCGGCCGCACGATCTCGATCCGGCCGGTCTCGCCGGCCGCGTAGACGGCGCCGTGCTCGCCGTCCCGCTCCCAGCCGTCCACCTCGATGAGGCCCAACAGGTCACGGTAGAAGCGCGCACTCGCGCGGAAGCCGGCGGCATCGGGCACCTCGAGCGGTATCCACAGCGCGGTCACTGTCATCGGGTCGCCTCGGCGGCGTGCAGCTCGGGCAGCCGGTAGCGGCCGGATGCCGGGCGGTCGTGCAGCAGCTGTAGGAAGGCCGGAACCACTGTTTCCGGCAACGGCCGGTCCGAGATGTCCTCGCCGGGGAACGCCTC
>DATAFN010000321.1:0-15736 GCA_036257435.1 Actinomycetes bacterium | reverse complement strand
TCGACACGCCGAGCTTGCGGAGTATGTGCGAGACGTGCACGCTCGCCGTCTTGACGCTGATCGTGAACGCGTCGGCGATCTCCCGGTTCGTGTACCCGCGGGCGACCAGGGCGAGCACCTCGTCCTCGCGCGCGGTCAATCCGAGCGCGCTGTGCCGCGGATCCGGCGCCCGGTCCGGATCGGCCGGGCTCAGCTCGAACCTGGCACGTTGCCCGAGCAGCTCGAGCTCGCGCCGCAGCGGCTCGGCGCCGAGCTCGATCGCAATCGCGTAGGCGGTCCGGGCCGTGGCGAGCGCGTGCGACGCCGGCAAGCCGGCGGACAGGTACGCCTCGGCCGCGCGCCAGCCGCAATAGGCCGCCTGATACGGGCGGCCGAGCCGCTGCCAGCCGGCGACCGCGTGCCGCCACCGGTCGGGGCTCGGCTGCCCCAGTGACCGGTCGTGCTCGGCGTCGGCTACCGCCAACCAGGCGGCGGTATCTGGGCTGAACGTGGTGGCCGTCCGAGCCGCCCGGTGCGCGTCCTGCCGGAGCCGGTTGGCCCGCTCCCGCGCCTTGGCCAGCTCGTCCCGGTCGGCCCGGGCCGCGGCCAGTTGGGCCCGATCGGCCTGCGCCCAGAGCCCGAGCGCGCACAGTTCCAGCCGAAGGAACGCGGATTCCGTGGTGGCCGCAGTGGGCAGCCCGTCGCGCACCGCATCGGCTGCATCGGCGATCCGGCCCTCCCAGAGCGCCAGCTCGGCCAGCCGGCAGAAGTAGTAGTGGGCGGAGTTGGGCTCCCGAGCCGCGCCGGCGCCTGCGGCGAGATGGTGCCGTGCCACCTCGAACTCACCGCGCCGGGTCGCCAGCTGCGCGCGCAGCCGGTGCGGGTGGTAGTCCCAGAACGCGCCGCCGGTACGCAGCGCCGCGGAAAGCACCGCATCGGCAGCGTTCCACTGACCGCTGCCCAGCATCGCCTCGGCCGCGTTCGAGGCGAGCAGCGTGCCCACGCCCCGCTCCATGCCCAGCCGCCGAGCCATTGTGAGCCCGTCCTGAGCGACTGCTAGTGCTTCGTCGAGCCGCCCGGCCGTAATCAGCGCGTCGGAGAGGAACACGTAGGGCCGGGTCAGGTCGGGCGGTAGCGCGTGGCTCTGCGGTCGGCCGAGTGCCGCGCGCAGGTGCCGGAGCCCCTCCTCCGGGTTGCCCAGATAGCACAGGCACAACGCGCGCACGTCCAGCGCGCGCCACGCCGCCCGGGCCTCGCCGAGCGCGGTCGCCACGGTGATCGCGTCGGTGCAGGCGGCCGCGGCCTGGCGGTGCCGCCAGGACAGCATCAACGCATGCGCGAGCGCGGCGAGGACCTGCGCCCGTTCGGTTGACGGCGGCGTGGCCGGCACCAGCATGACGGCGCGACGGAACGCCGACAGCCCGCCCTCCCGATCGCCGATCGAGAGCAGGTAGCTGCCGAGCCGCTCGTGCAGGAGTGCGACGCGGACCGGTTCACCGGCCTCGTCCAAGAGGCCGATCGCCGACCGGACCAGCTCCACCCCGCGGGGCCCGCTACCGGTCAGATACGCGAGCTCGGCGGCTCGAGCGAGCACGCCGGCAAGGTCGGAGCCCGCGATCTCGGCGGTCTCGGGCACGGCCGGCCAGAGCTCGGTCGCCCGCTCGAGATGGACCAGCGCTTCGGCTCGGCCCGACTGTGCCTCCGCGTCGGCGGCGGCGTGCAGCGACGCTTGCAGCGCCTCGGCCGGTCGGCCCGCCGCCGCCCAATGGCGGGCCAGCTCCGCGCTGATCGCGCTGTTCTGGGCGCCGCCGCTCCGGTCGGCCAGTGCCCGGGCCAGTCGAGCATGCGCGGCCTCCCGCTCACCGGGGAGCAACCTCGCGTAAACGGTCTCGGCGAGCAGCGCGTGCCGGAAGCCGAACGTGCCAACCGGCTGGTCGGCAACCAGCACACCGCGCTCGGTCGCCTGCCGCAGCGCCTGGTCGAGGCGGTGCACCGGGAGCCGGGTGATCGCGCTCAACAGCCGGTATCGCACCGGGCGGCCGGCGGCCGAGGCCAGCTCGAGGACCGCTCGAGTGTCCGGATCAAGCCGGCTTAGCCGCTGCCGGAGCGCGTCCTGGACCAGCCGGGGCACGCCGGCCTCGTCCCGCCGGGCCGCCGCGCACAGCTCCTCGGCGAAGAACGGGTTCCCGCCTGAGCGCCGGACGATCACGCTCCGGCGTTCGGGGGTCAGGGCGGGATCGGCGCCGGCGTCGACCAGCGCCTCGACGTCCTCAGGAGCGAGCGCGCCGAGCGATATCGCGGCGGCCAGCTTCGCCCGTACCAGCTCGGTGGCCGTCCGGCGCACCGGCGCGACCTGGTCGAGCTCGTCGCTGCGGTAGGTGGCCACCATCAGGATCCGGTGCTGGCCGACCGCGGTCGCGAGATACGACAGCAGGTCCAGCGTGGACAGGTCGGCCCAGTGCAGATCCTCGACGACGAGGACCACCGGCGCGGTGCCGGACAGGCCTTCGACGAACGTTCTGACTCGGTCGAACAGCAGCAGCTGCGGGTTCGCGGCGCCGGTTGGCGCTGCGGCGCCGACCTGCGGCCGGGTCGGGCCGGCCGGCAGCGGCGCGTTCGCGAGTCCACGGAACGCCTCGGCGAACGGGAGATAGGGCAGGCCGCTACCGACCAGATCCAGGCATCGTCCGATCAGCACGAGCGCGCCGTCCGCGCCGGCCCGCTTGGTCAGCTCCGCCACCAGCCGGGTCTTGCCGATGCCGGCGTCGCCGGCGACCAGCATGGTGGTGCCACGACCGGTGCTCGCGTCCTGGAGCGCGACGCACAGCTGGGCCAGCTCGGCGGTGCGCCCGACGAATAGGTCCGGCGCCACGGATTGCTGCGGCACCCGTGCATTGTCCTGCCGGTTCGGGGGACGTACCAGCGCTCGATAAGGCGGTCGCCGGCCAAAGATAAGGTGCGCGACCAATGCCACCGCGGCCACAAATCGGTGAGCATGAGCGAGGCGCCGGCACGAGGGAGCCGGCCTGGACTCGGGAGCTGAGTTGAACACCGACCCGGTTGACGCCGATGCCTTCAACGCGTTCGAGGCAGCCGGCTGGGAGGAGCACGCTGCGGCTTACGTGCGGCACCTGACCGTGTTCACCCGCCCGCTCATCGATCCGCTGCTCGACGCAGCCGGGGTTGATGTCGGTACTCGGGTGCTCGATGTGGCCAGTGGGCCCGGGCACGTGGCGGCGGCCGCGGCTGCCCGGGGGGCGGTCCCGATCGGTGTGGACATCGCGGCCAGCATGGTGGCCCTGGCCGGCGCCAGCTACCCGAACCTGGTGTTCCGCAGGGGCGACGCGCAGCGCCTGCCGGTCGAGGACACCTCGGTCGACGCGGTGGTCGGGAACTTCGCGATCCCACACCTCGGCCGGCCGGAGCTGGCTGCCGCCGAGTTCGCCCGGGTGCTGGTCCCCGGCGGGCGGGTCGCGCTGACCACCTGGAACGTCCCCGCGTCGGCGCGGCACGTCGGCCTGGTGGTAGACGCGGTCGCGGCGGTAGGCGCAGCGCCGCCTCCGCCCTCGCGGCTGCCGCCCGGGCCGTCGTTCTTCCGGTTCGCCGACGAACCGGAGTTCGCAGGCCTGCTGTCCGGCGCTGGGTTCCGGGACGTCGTCGTGCAGACCGTCGACTTCCGGCAACGGGTATCCAGCGCGACCGAGCACTGGGAAGCGATCCTGGCCGGCAGCATCCGGATCGGAACCCTGGTCACCGCCCAGCCGGAGCGGGTGCAAGCGAAGATCCGCGCCGAATACGACGGGCTGGCTGCGGAGTACCAGTTGGCGGACGGCAGCCTGGAGCTTCCGGTGTCGGTCAAGCTCGCGTCCGGCGTCCGGCCCCGTTGACCGGGTCGGACGACCACCTCGTGGGAACGCCGATCGTGCGGGATAAGCAGCTCATACTACGAAAGATTGCGCCTTAGCCCGTTATGTACTGGATATTCCGACCCATGGCTGTCCCAGATGTCGCACGAACCAGTCCCTAGCCAGCTGCGCCACCTGTTCCAGCGCGCCCGGCTCCTCGAACAGGTGCGACGCGCCGGGGACGACGGTCAGCTCGGTCGGTCCGGCCAGTCGTTTCCGCGCGGCCAGGTTGAGGTCGAGCACCTGTGGGTCCCGCTCGCCGACGATGAGCAGCGTGGGCTGGCGGACCCGGTCGAGCGACTCCCCGGCCAGGTCCGGTCGGCCGCCGCGGGAGACCACCGCCGCTACCGTGTCGGGGCGTGCGGCTGCGGCGACCAGCGCGGCGGCAGCCCCGGTGCTGGCGCCGAACAGGCCAATCGGCTGGCCGGTGGCCGACCACTGGGCGCGGAGCCAATCGGTGACGCCGATCAGCCGGCCCGCGAGCAAGGCGATGTCGAAGCGCAGCTCCGCGGTCCGCAAGTCGAGCTGCTCCTCGGCCGGCGTCAGCAGGTCGGTCAGGATGGTGGCCAGCCCGGCCGCGGCGAGCTCACCGGCGACGAATCGGTTCCGCGGGCTGTGCCGGCTGCTGCCGCTTCCGTGCGCGAACACTACGGTGCCCAGCGCCGAGTCGGGCGATCGTGCGGGCTGGGTCCAGTCCGCCTCGAGAACGACGTCGCCGACGCCGATCCGTACCGTCCGCTCGACTCCGGTCATCGTGCGCCCCGAAGGCTACGACCAGCCGCGCTTCCATCCGCGTGGTGCCGGAACGGCCGAACCCTCCCACTCGGCGGTGCCGACGTCGACGGCAGGCTCGTCCGCGTGCTGGCGCAGCCAGGCCTCGCAGTCGGCGATCGTGGCGGTGAGCAGCTCGCGCAGCATCAGATCCGGATCCCGAATACATGCCTGGGCGATGCCACGGGTGGCGCAGCGGACGATGTTCGGCGCCGCGTGCCGGCGGAAGCCCTTCGGCGCGATCGGGACTTGGCGGGTGAATCCGCGGGCCCAACGCTGCGCCTCCGGCACCGCGGCCAGCGCCTCCCGGCTCGCCGGCTCCAGCTGGCCGGCGGGGCGGTCATCCAGCTCGGCCAGCATCCGCTCGCAGGCCAGCACCGCCACCGCGAGCGCATGCTGGCGGCCGGCCGCGACCACCGGCAGTGCAGTAGTTGCCGCGCGCAGCGCGATCCTCGCGTCCATTCGCAGATCGTCGCTGGTCAGCCCGATCACCGACGGAGCCAGCCGGGCCAGCTCCGACCGTCCGGCGTCGGAGGTGAAGTCGTTGACGTCGCGGGCCAACTCGGCCAGTAGTGGATGGGTGCACTCCGGATGGTCGCTCCACCGTTCCCCGGCCAGGTAGGACACCAGCTCCATCAGGCAGGCGCCCTTGCGGGGATTGCGGTGCTTGCCGCGGGAGAGCACCGGAAACAGATCGGGCGAGCGAGTGTCGTTGCTGGACACGAGGCGCCCCCATCGGGATCGGTGGGCCTGGTAAGACCCAGTCTGCGCCGAGTCGGGCGGGATTCGCTACCGGTAAGCGGTTGGCGACACGTCCGGGCGCGGCCTTCGAAGGCCGACCGGCTGCCTGGGGTACCGGCCGCGCGGCCGGTGGCGCCGGTTGCCCCACCCTGGGACGATCGGACTGGCCGGCGATGGGAGGTCGGGTGCGGGTACTGCTGATTGGTGCGCCGGGGTCGGGCAAGGGAACCCAGGGCGCCCAGATCGCCGAGCGCTACCGGATCCCGCACATCTCGTCCGGGCAGCTGTTGCGCAACCATGTCGAGCGCGGCAGCGATCTCGGCCGCGCCGTCGAGCCGTACCTGGCCCACGGCGACCTCGTGCCGGACGACCTGATTCTGTCGATGATCACCGATGAGCTGGCCGGACCGAGCGCGGCCGACGGATACGTGCTCGACGGGTTCCCGCGCAACGTGGCGCAGGCACAAGCGGCGGAGCGGACTGCGGAGCTCGACGACCGCCTCGATGCGGTGCTGTTCCTCGATCTGCCACCGGAGGAAGTGTTCGACCGGCTGGCCGAGCGAGCCCGGCAGTCCGACCGGTCGGACGACCAGGACGAAGCGACCGTCCGGCACCGGCTGCGGGTGTACGAGGACCGAACCCGCCCGCTGCTCGACCACTTCCGGCGGCGTGGCCTACTGGTCCCGATCGACGCGAACGGTTCCGTCGACGAGGTGGCCGAGCGCATCGCCGCGGTGCTGGACCGTTACGCCGTCGACCGCTGATGCGCTGGGTGCTGCACATCGACCTCGACCAGTTCATCGCGGCCGTCGAGGTGCTCCGCAACCCGGACCTGCGCGGCCGGCCGGTGGTGGTCGGCGGCGATGGCGACCCAACCAAACGGGGTGTGGTTGCGACCGCGTCGTACGAGGCCAGGCGGTACGGCGTGCACTCCGGGGTGCCGCTGCGAACCGCGGCCAAGCGGTGCCCGGATGCGGTATTTCTCCCGGTCGACAAACCGGCGTACGAGGAAGCGTCGGCCGAGGTGATGGCGGTGTTGCGGGAGTTTCCCGGCCCGCTGGAGGTGCTCGGCTGGGACGAGGCGTTCCTCGAGGTGGACAGCGAGTGGCCAGAGGAGGTTGCTCGCCGCATTCAGACCGAGTTGCGGGAGCGGACCCGGCTCGAGTGCTCCGTCGGCATCGGCAGCAACCCGCTGCAGGCCAAGCTCGCCACCGGCTTCGCCAAGCCGGCCGGCATATTCCGGCTGACCTCGGCGAACTGGTACCAGGTGCTCGGTGACCGGCCGCCCGACGCGCTGTGGGGGATCGGCGCCAAGACCGCCAAGCGGTTGGCCGAGCTCGGCATCACCACGGTGCGCGAGTTGGCCGGCGCGGATGTGACCGAGCTGGCCGATCGCCTCGGGCCCACGCTCGGTCCGTGGTACGTGCGACTCGCTCGCGGCCAGGATCGGTCGGCCGTGGTCGCCACCCCGTACCTGGCTCGCTCCCGCAGCCGCGAGCACACGTTCCAGCGCAACCTGACCGACTGGAACCAGGTGCAAGCCGAGGTCGACCGGCTGGCCAGGCAGGTCGCCGCGGACGTGGCCGCCGAGGGGCGGCCGGTGGTGCGGATCGTGGTCAAGGTGCGGTACGCGCCGTTCACGACCCGGACGCGCGGCGCGGCACTGGCCGAGCCCACCGGCGACGAGGCGGCGCTTGGGGCCGCGGCGCAGGCCGCACTCGACCGGTTCACGCCGGGCCGGCCGGTGCGCCTGCTCGGGGTCCGAGCCGAGTTCGCGGCGAGTACCTGACCCGGAGTGCTGTCCCGGTCCTCGCCTCGCCGGCCGCTACGGGGTCAGCCGGTCTCGTCCGGCAGTTGTAGCTCCAGCCAGCTCATCCCGTGCAGATCGAGGTAGGCACGCTGTGGCGCGCGCACCAGCCGCAGCAGCACCGCATCGCAGCTTCGGCAGCGGGCCACCAGACCGGGTGCGTGCTGGTAGACCCGGGTCTCGGCGACCATTCCGGTCTGGCCGCAGCCGGCGCATTGGGTCCGCGCCGCGGTCAGGTCGATCGCGAAGATCTCGCGTAGCCCGCCGGCGAGCATGTTTCCGTCGATCCAGGTCTCGCTCATCGTGCTCCTCCGGTCGGTCCGAAGCGCTCGGTCTTGATTCGATTCGGGGCATGACCCTGCTCGACCAGCAGGCCGGACACCGCCTCGACGAACCCGGTCGGCCCGCAGACGAACGCCAGCGGCTCCCGGTCCGGCGGCCAGCCGGCCACCGCCAGCGCGGTGCTGTCGAGCCGACCCGGCGGGCTTGGCCAGCCGGCCGGGATGGACCGGGTATAGACGTAGCTGATCTCTAGCTCACCAGCCGCCCCGTCCGCGGCGGCCAGCCGGTCAAGCTCCGTCGCGTAGATGACGTCGTCCGGCCCGCGGCTGGAGTAGATCAACCGGAACGGCGCCCGGCTGCCGGTGACCGACCGAGTCCTGATCATCGCCATCAGCGGCACGATGCCGGAACCGCCGGCGACCAGCAGCACCGGCGCCGGCTCGACCGGTGACCAGGTGAAGTAACCGCCGATCGGACCCCGCAGCTCGAACTGGTCACCCGGCTCGGCCAGCTCGGCCAGGTACGGGGACACCTCGCCGTCGGCGACCCGCTGCACGGTGAGCTCGACCCGGCCGGGCTCGGATGCGTTCGCGATCGAGTAGCTGCGCTGAGTCGAGTAGCCGTCCGCGGCGGTGAGCCGGACGTCCACGTGCTGGCCGGGCAGGTGCCCCGGCCAGTCCGGTACGTCCAGCGCCAGGGTCCGGGCGGTGGCGGTCTCCGTCCTGGCCGACTCGACGGTCGCCACCTGCCAGGTCAGTCGCCCCAGTACCGCTGCTCGAGCCATGGGTCACCGTAGTTGTGGTAGCCGAGGCTCTCCCAGAAGCCGGGCTCGTCGTCGTGCCGCAGCTCGATCGCGCGCAACCACTTCGCGCTCTTCCACAGGTACAGGTGCGGCACCAGCAGCCGGACCGGACCGCCATGCTCGGGCTCGAGCGGTTCGCCGTCGTATCGGTACGCGATCCAGGCCTGGCCGTCGAGTAGGTCCGCAAGCGGCAGGTTCGTCGTGTAGCCGCCGTAGGACCGCACCAGCACGAAATCGGCCGCGGTTTCTACCTCGGCGAGCAGCGTGTCCACCGAGACGCCGGCCCAGTGGGTGCCGAGCTTGGACCACTTGGTCACGCAGTGCAGGTCCACCGTGACCGACTCGGCCGGCAGCGCCAGCAGGTCGGACCAGGACCAGCTGTACCGCGCGCCGGCCTCGGTGATCACCGTGAGCTCCCACCGGTCGGTGTCGACGCGCGGGGTCGGGCCGGCCGATAAGACCGGGAAGTCCTCCGTCAGGTACTGGCCGGGCGGTAGCGACGGATCGGACCGGCCACGACCGGTGAATCCACGCGAGATCACGCTCACGCCGTCATACTCGCACAGCGGGCCGGATGGTCCAGGTGCTGCAAATCGAGGGGGTGCGCGAAATGGCCGAGTGGCGGTTCGACGGAATGCGGGCGCTCTATGTCAACTGCACACTCAAACGCTCGCCGGAGCGTAGCCATACCCAGGGCCTGATCGACCGGAGTCGATCGATCATGGATCAGCACGGTGTGGCCACCGAGCTGATCCGGGCGGTAGATCACGACATCGCCACCGGGGTTTGGCCGGACATGACCGAGCACGGCTGGGCCACCGACGAGTGGCCAGAGCTCTACCAGCGGGTGCTCGCGGCGGACGTCCTGGTGCTGTGCGGGCCGATCTGGCTGGGTGACAACAGCTCGGTGATGAAGCGGGTGATCGAGCGCCTTTACGCCTGCTCTTCGTTGCTTAACGAGAGTGGGCAGTACGCCTACTACGGCCGGGTGGGCGGCTGCCTGATCACCGGCAACGAGGACGGCATCAAGCACTGCGCAATGAACGTGCTGTACAGCCTGCAGCACCTTGGCTACACGATCCCGCCGCAGGCCGACGCCGGCTGGATCGGCGCGGCCGGGCCCGGACCGTCCTATCTGGACGAGGGCTCGGGTGGACCGGAGAACGACTTCACCAACCGCAATAGCACGTTCATGACCTGGAACCTCATGCATTTGGGTTGGCTGATCAAGCAGGCGGGCGGGATCCCGGCGCACGGTAACCAGCGCTCGGAGTGGGACGCCGGCAGTCGCTTCGACTACGAGAACCCCGAGCACCGCTGATCGGTACCCGGACTATCGCGGAGTTCAGCGGTCGAGGTGTTGCTGCTGTCCGACCCGGTAGGCGCGTGCCAGCCAGTCCCGTACCTCGGCGTCGACCTGGTCGGCGCGGTCGAGCCGGAACGCATGCAAGATGTTGCGTGGTGAATAGGTCTCGACCCGGGTGAACCGCGGGCTGTCCAGCCGCTCGGCCAGCACCACGTGACCGTTGAGCCAGTGCCGGCGCGCGGTGAACGCCGCGAAACTCATCCGAGCGTGCAGCGCGATCCGGGTCTTCTCGGCCAATACCGCTACCGGGCCGAGGCGATCGACCGCGGCGAGGATCCGGTCGAAGATCTCCCGGACTGCCGGGTCACAGCCGGTGAAGTGGGCGTCCAGCTCGCCAAGCACGGCACACGTGTGGGTCTGGTTGCGGTTGGCGAAGCTGCGCCCGCAATGCGGGCAGCGCCACATCCGCCCGGCTTCGGCCATCCCTCAGAGCTACCACACCCCGCGCGGCCCGATCCGTACCATTCAGCCATGCCGTCCGAACACAGCCAGCCCGACCTCGGTGCGTGCATCGAGTTAGCGATCACCAACGCGTTCGTCAGTGACGCGGTCGACCGCGAGGTCGTGCGCCGTGGCCTCTCGGTCACCCAGGCCGGGCTGCTGCGGATAATCGACGCGTACGGCCCGGTGACGCCGTCCGAGCTGGAGCGGCGCACGGCGTTGCCGCCGAGCACGCTGCGCGACCGGGTCAGGGTGCTCGTGCGCGGCCGGTACGTGGCCCGGAGCCGGAGCAGTACCGACGGCCGGTCGTTCGTGCTCGAGGTGACCGAGACCGGCCGCGCGTACCTCGCGCAGGTGATGCCGCTCGTCGCGCAACTGGAGACGCGAATCGACGAGGAGCTCGACGGCCGGCTGGACGAGTTCAGGGGGATGCTGACCAGAATCCGGGTGGTCGTCGCTGCGTCCGGCAGCGACGAGCTGGAGCGGTAGCGGTCGAGCATGTCGGCGGTGTGCCGCGACCGGAGGGCACCCGGATCGCCGCACACCGCCGTGTCCAAGGGATCCGTCAGGCGGTGTCCCGTAGGTCCGCGGCGGCGACCTACGAGACACCGCCCCTGGGCGAGGCAGCCCCCGAGGGCGTGCCTCTACTCGGCAGCCAGCCCGTACACCTCCAGCTCAGTGGTGTCCATGAACGTGCATCCGGCGAAGCCGGGGCAGCTCGGAAAGCCGCCCGGGATCTGCGGTGAGAGCTCGGTCCACCGGACGTACTGCACGTTGTCGGTGGTACCCGGGTTCAGCGGGATGCTGTTCAGCTGACCGCGGTTGGCCACGCCGAACGTGCCCGTGGCCGCGGTCACGAACGTGACTCCATCGGTCGAGGTTTCCAGCCGGAAGTCCCCGGTCGACGCGCTGCCACCGTCGCCGCAGTTCGCGGTCGGGTCCACCGCGATCTCGCTGACGTCGACGGCGACCGGCAGCTTGATCACAACGAACTTCGGGGTGGCGACGCCGCCGACGAAGTCGGACGTGGTGTTCCAACCGATCCCAAGCGACTGGTCGATGATCGCAGGCGGACCGCAGCCGAACGAGGAGAAGTCGGGTCCGTTGAAGGCGATCACTTCACCACCGCCGGACGAACCGGCCCAGTCACGGCGAAGCTGGTAGTCGGCCGGGGTGACCCCGTTGGACGAGACCGACACGATCCGAGCCGACACGTCGTAACCCGGCCCTCGGGCGAAGACCCGCGGGTAGGTACCGGCGACGATCCCGGTGATCGTGTAGTTCCCGTCCGCGTCCGTGAGCGCGGCCAGGTCACCGGGGAACCCGGAGGCGTGGCCGCCGAAGCCGACTAGCGCGCCCTCGAGGGGGACGCCGGTGTCGGCATCGGTCACCGTCCCGCTCATCACACCGGTCGGAGTGCCGGGCGGCGGCGGCAGAGAGAAGTCCTCGGCCGGGGTGATGTCGTCACCGTCGACCGAGCCCGCGAAGTAGCCCATCCCGCGGCCCGCGAACACCGACCAGATCGTCTTGTTGGCCTTGCCGCCGTTGACGACCTGGTCGGCCTGCAGGATCGAGTTGCGCATGTCCAGGAAAGACGGGTTGTTCGGCGACAGCTCCATCGCCCTGGTCACCAGCGACTCGGCGAGTCGGGCACCGACCATCACCCGCAGGTCCCATAGCGTCTGCGCCCAGATCTCGCCGTCGGCGTGCACCTCGGGAACGCCGATGACGTTGCCGTAGTCGCCGTTGGTGTAGCCACCGGGTCCGGTCAGCGGGGTGCCCGGGCAGGCCGGTGCGGTCGAGCCGACCGGGCAGTCCAGGCCCTCGCTGCGGACCAGGCCCTGACCGCCGAACTCGACGTACTTGCCGACGATCAGCTCACCGTGGGCCGGCGTATCCCGCTCGAAGCCCCCCTTGACCAGCAGGTCGTACCCGTACCAGTCGCCCCATGCCTCGCCCATCGCGCCGGCCTGCAACGCACCGAGCGTGGAGTTGCCCAGCGGGTCGACCACCAGCCGGTTGGACAGGCCGTGGGTGTACTCGTGGTAGACGATGTCACCCGGGTCACCGCCGTTGGACGGCAGGAACGGGTCGCCGGACGCCAACGGCGGAGTGTGGAACAGGAACATCTGCATCCGCGGCGGGATGCCGTCCACCGGGGTGGCCATGTTCGCGTTGTCCACGTGGTTGCCGTCCGGCAGGCCGCCGGCGGTGTTGGCGCCGTCGAAGGTCTCGGCGTTGAGCGCGTCGCCGTCGACCGCCTCGAAGTTGCCGGCTGCCCGGGTGAACCCGATCGGGGCGGCGGCCAGATGGTCGTGGAACTTGCCCAGCCAGTACGCGACCTGGACCGAGTTCTGGCCACGGTTGGTCTGCGAGGAGAACGGCGCGTCCGGGTTCCATGAGCACGGGAATGCGGCCGAGCACGGGTCACCGAGCGAGTTGAAGTTCACGAACGGGTAGTCGAACCGGCGCGAACCAGTCGGACCGATCTCCTCGGACGCCTGTGCGGCGTTGTCGTCGTTGACGTCGCTGTAGACGTGCGCGGCGTTGCCGGCCAGGCGCGGGGAGTTGTTCGGCAGGCCGGAGATGGTCCGCCGGATCTGGTTGCCGCCCCGCGGCGCACCCGGGTAGTTGTCCCAGACCAGGCCGCTGCCGTCGTCGTTGACCAGGCTGCGCCGGTACAGGGTCCGCCGGTGGCCGCGTCCACTACGTGCTGGTACAGCTCGGCGGTGCTGGGCGCGGTCATGGTCTGCCAGGCCAGCCGCAGGCCGGCCGGGGTCTGGAAGTAGACCAGGTCGGCTAGGTCGCCGCCGCGGAATGCGGTTGTGCGCCGTACTCCGGACGCCGGCCGCGCGATGGCGGCCTTGGCCGAGCGCCCGACGTTGCTGATCGCGAGCTCGCGAGCCATGGCGGCGGACAGCGACGGCCTGGCCGCGGCGGTGGGCAGGTTCGCCACCGGCGAGCCGAGCACGCTGATGAGTCGGCCGGTCTTGGTGACGTGCGCCTTCAGGCCGTTGCCGAACACCGGGATGCCACCGACGGTCTGGATGAAGCTGAGGTGGTGGGTGCCGGTGATGTCGACGTGGTCCTTGCGCAGTGTGAGTCGGCCGATGTCGGCCGCGCTGAGCCCGAACGCTTCGGCGTGCGAACGGAGGTAGCCCAGTGCGACCGCGCTCGCGTTGGCCGTGCTCGGCCCGGTCAGGAAGCCGTCGAGTCGGCCGACCAACCGGGGCGTGCCGGTCAGCGGGTCGATGTCGACGATGGCCTGCGTGCCCAGGTGCTTACGCAGTGAGCGCACACCTGCGTTCGGGTGTGCGCTCAGTTGCGCCGACCTGGCGGCCAGGGTCTTCTTCGCAGCGAGATCGCTTCGCGCGTCGTAGTTCCCCCACTCGGCGCGAAGGTCCTTCGCGCGGGTGTCGCCGGCACCGGGGCGTGCGGACTGTCCCGCGGCGACCGCCGGTAAGGCCGCGGCCAGCGCGAGTGCGGTGATCGCGATGACAGGTAACTGCCGGATCGACCGGCGGGTGATGAGCCGGCGAGCGGGACGTGCCGGAACTGACATCGGTCCTCCTGGTAATGGAAGAGCGAGGCGCCATCGAGCAGAGAAAACCACGGATCCGCCGCACATGCCACGGATCCGTGGTAGGTAAAGGGATTTTTGCCATCCGCTCGGGCGCCGGGCGCATCGGCGTCGTGCCGCGGACGCGGCTTCCGGTCGATCGAGCAGGTTGGCCCCCAGTTCTGCACGACCCCTCCCAAACCGCCACATCTCAGCATGATTAGGTAAGATCTACTAGCCGGTCTCGGTGGACCTGGTCGCGTTCTTTCTAATACGGGTGCTAATCACGGGGAGATTCGCTGGATTAGCGAGATACCTGCCGCAGCACAACGGCTACGTTGCGTATACATGTATGGTCAGAGCAGTTACCTATCGCCGCCGATGGTGGAGCGCCTGCGGCCTCGCTGATCGAACTGGCAATCTTCCAGCACGCGCATCCGCCCCAGCGGCTTCAGGGGGCCGAGATAGGCGCGTGGGGCGCAGCGTTAGGGTCGGTGGCGGCGATAAATCAAGGTGCCGAGTGGGAGCCTGGCTCAGTTACCTCACGTACGCGTGTAACCACGTTCCGGAGCCATTTCGACCGCTCCGCCGGATGGCGACTTACAGTGAAAATTCGATTGCTCTCGGTACTTCCCATATCGGTGGATACGCATAGTGTGTGTGTCGTTACAGCTTCCCAAGCGAGAAGTGCTCACTTGGGTACATCCAGTGATGGAGGTAGCTGGTGAAGAAGCCACAACGACGCGCCCAATTAGCGTTACTGGCGGCCGCAGCGTTGACGGTGACCGCGCTCCTACCGGGCAGCACCGCGGTAGCGACGCCCGGCGATGCCGGGGTGAACGCCACGATCCAGGTCGTCGCCTCCGGGTTGGACACCCCGCGCGGCGTGCTCTACGACAGGAAGAACAAGCGAGTGCTGGTCGCCGAGGCCGGTCTCGGCGACGGTAGTCCTGAACAGATCCCTCCGTGCGGCCGCGCCTTCGGCGGTCCGATCTACTGCTACGGGCCCACCGGCGCGGTCTTCCAGTACTCCGAGACCACCGGTGCCGGTAGCCGGATCGTCACCGGGCTGCCCTCGATTGACAACCCGGCCGCCGTCCTGGGTGTGCACGACCTCAGCCTCCACAAGGGCAAGCTGGAACTGCTGTTCGGGCTTAGCGGGCCGCTCCGGTTCCGCAACGAGCTCATCACCCCGACGACCCCGGACGCGGTCGGTCTGGCCCAGGTCGGCACGGTTGTGGACGGCACGTTCCAGCCGTACGGCGACCTCGTGACCTACGAAAACGTCGTGAACCCGGAGCCCCAGTTCGAGGATTCCGACCCGTTCGGGCTGCTGCGCACGGGCAACGGCTCAATCGTCACCGACGCGGCGGGCAATGACGTGCTGCGGGTCAAGCCGGACGGCTCGATCCAGACGCTCGCGGTCATCCACGACCGGATCATCGGCGCGTTCGTCATCGAGTCGGTGCCCACGTCGGTTGTCGAGGGCCCGGATGGCGCTCTCTATATCGGCGAGCTGAGCGGCTTCCCGTACCCGAAGGGCGTGGCCCGGGTGCTGCGTCTGGTACCAGGGCAGGAGGAGACCGAGTACGCCACCGGGTTCACCAACATCATCGATATCGCGTTCGACAGCCAGGGCCGGTTGCTCGTCCTCGAGATCGCCAAGGAAGGCCTGTTCCTGCCGGAGGACACCGTGACAGGTCGGCTGGCCCGGGTCGAGCTGGACGGAACGGTCACCGACCTCTTGACGACCGGGCTGGAGAACCCCGGCGGCATCGCGGTCGTGAACGACAACACGTTCTACATCACCAACCACACCACGGCAGTGCTGGACCACAGCGGCGAGCTACTGAAGGTGACTCTGTCCTGAGCGGCGGCACCTGCGCAACCGCGGAGCTGGGGCGGGCCGGAAACGGTCCGTCCCAGCTCCGTCTCTAGCTACTACGCAGGCACCGGTTCGCCGGGCGCCTGCTGGCGCTTCCAGGGTGTCTTCGACTTGGTGAGCGGCTGGCCGGCCATCTTCACGTCGATCTGGTCGGCGAACCGTTCCAGCGTCTCCCGCACATCGTCGTACGAGGTGCCG
>DATAFN010000305.1:0-3788 GCA_036257435.1 Actinomycetes bacterium | reverse complement strand
CGGACCTGATCCAGACCGTGGTGGCCGAGTCGACCGTGCCGGTGATCGAAACCGGGGTGGGCAACTGTCACGTGTACGTGGACGCCGCCGCCGACCCGGCCACCGCGCTGGCGATCCTGGTCAACTCCAAGGTGTCCCGGTCGAGCGTGTGCAACGCGGCCGAAACGTTGCTGATACACCGGGCGATCGCGCCGGACTTCCTACCGGCCGCGCTGATCGCGCTGGCCGAGCACGGGGTCACGGTGCATGCCGATGAGCGGGTGCGCGACTACCGCCCGGAGTCGGTGGCACCGGCGACGGATGCCGATTGGGCGACCGAGTACCTGTCGCTGGACATCGCGATCAAGATGGTCGACTCCCTGGACGAAGCGGTCGGCCACATCCGCCGGTTCGGCAGCGGGCACACCGAGGCGATCGTGACCGGCTCGCAGCACGCGGCCCGTAGGTTCACCGCACTGGTAGACGCCGCCGCAATCATGGTCAACGCCTCGACCCGGTTCACCGACGGCGCTGAGTTCGGGTTCGGTGCCGAGATCGGGATCTCCACCCAGAAACTGCACGCCCGCGGACCGCTTGGCCTGCCGGAGCTGACTACCACCAAGTACGTCCTCACCGGCGACGGCCACGTTCGCCCCTGACCGGCCCCCGGCCCACGGCGAACGCGTGGACCGGTACGCTGCTGCTCCACATGCATAGCGACCGCCGCCGTCGAGAGACCAGGAGCGAGCCGACATGACCGCCACGGCCGGGACATGGCTGGGTGCGCTGGCCCAGGCCGAAACCGACAGTGCGGGGCACATCAACCCCCTGTTGACCGGGACCGGTACGTTCGTGCTGTTCCTGATCCTGCTGCTCATCACGCTGCAGTTCAATAAGGACCGTTGAGCCGGCAGCGCGGCTCGAGCCGGACCAGGTCTGGATCATGGCGCAGCGGCGAACTCGGCTGGGTGTGATGGGCGGCACGTTCGATCCGATCCACCACGGCCACCTGGTGGCCGGTAGCGAGGTCGCCAGCCTGTTCGAGCTGGATGAGGTGGTATTCGTGCCGACCGGCACGCCCTGGCAGAAAGCGGAGTCCGAGGTCACTCCGGCCGAGGACCGCTACCTGATGACCGTGATCGCGACCGCGTCCAATCCCAGCTTCACGGTGAGCCGGACGGACCTCGACCGGAGCGGCCCGACGTACACCATCGATACGCTCCGGGACCTGCGCGCCCAGCGCGGCCCGGACGTGGAGATGTACTTCATCACGGGGGCGGATGCGCTGAGCAACATCTTGACCTGGCGGGACGTCGACGAGTTGTTCGAGCTCGCGCACTTCGTCGGCTGTACCCGGCCGGGCCACCGGCTGGCCGATCCAGGCCTGCCGGACGGGCGGGCCAGTCTGGTCGAGGTGCCGGCGCTGGCCATATCGTCCACCAACTGCCGCGATCGGGTCCGGCGCGGCGAACCCATTTGGTACCTGGTGCCTGATGGGATTGTCCAGTACATCAACAAGCGCGGGCTGTACCGGGAGCGAGGGTGACCGAGCACGACGCCACTGACATCTACCTGGACGAGGATCAGGAGGACGGTCAGGTCGAGTTCGAGCACTGGCGGGACGCCGCCAGGCGCCGAGCCGAGGCGGAGATTCGTCGTGCCGCCCGACAACGTCGGCGCGCCCTGATCGTCATCGGGGCGGTGGTCTTCGCCCTGCTCGTCGGGCTGATCGGGTGGAAGGTCGTCGTGGCCAGCCGGGCGAAGGCGCCGGAGGAGGTTGCGCTCGGCGGCAAGCGGGCGAGCGTCATGTTCCAGTTGCGTGCGCCCGACGGCGGAGCCGCGGCCAGTGTCCTGATCATGCATGACCGGTCGGCGGACTCCGGCGGCATGCTGGCGATCCCGCGGGATCTGATGCTGGATGTCCCCGGCGAAGGCGTTATCCCGCTCAGCGACGCCCTGATCATCGCCGGTGAGTCGCTGACCAGAGATGCGCTGGCCGACCTCCTCGGTGCCACGATCCACGGCTCGTTCACGTTCGACCCGGCGACGTTCGCCGCCGTGATCGACCGTCTCGGCGGCGTCGAGATGGCGATCGATCACCCGATCGTGATCAAAGGAAAGACAGTGGCGGAGCCGGCCGGCGACCAGCCGGTTCGGCTGCGCGGTGAGGCCGCGCTGCAGTACGCAACCGATGAGGTGCCGGGGGAGACCACGGCGCAGTCGGCGGAGCGCTTCGCGACGGTCGTCCAGGCATTCCTGCAGCGGATTCCGGACCAGTTCGAATCCGCGGCGAGCCTGTTCGCGGCGCTGGGCGTGGTGGGAAACGGCACGATGCCGCCAGATCAACTCGCGGCGATCCTGGCCGGGGCCGCTGGCGACCTGCGATCGAAGGCGCTGACCTCTGACATCCTGCCGATCAGCGCCAACGGATCGGGCTTCATCGATCCGGTTGCGGCCGGATCGATCGTGCGAACCGTCCTCGGTAGCGCCGTGCAGACGCTGCGCGCGGACGGAACGCCCCGGGTGATGGTGCAGTTGGGCGTCTCGCAACCAGAGGCGCAGGAGGCCATGAAGGCCGAGATTCTGAACTCCGGATACCGGTACATCGACGGCGGCGAGCTGCCCGATGCGCTGTCCGATCCCCGAGCCACGACCACGATCACGGCGTTCGGCGAGCACGGTGAGGACGCCGGCCGGGCGCTGGCAATCGCGCTCGGTTTCGATCCGAAGATCGTCAAAATGGGCCAGGGCCTGGGCATCGCGGACGTGCTCGTCGTGATCGGCGGAGACTACGACTACCAGCCGGTCGCGTCACCGACCTGATCAGGACGCGGGTTCCTTCCCGGCGAACCTGGTTCGAGATCCGCTGCGGACGTGGGATCCTAGACCTCGTACCGTCGCCGCTGCAGAAAGTGGATTGTGACCGCAACGACCTGGGCTCTTGAGCTGGCCAACACCGCCGCACAGGCCGCAGCAGAGAAACTTGCCGATGACATCGTGGCATTCGACGTCAGTGATCAGCTCGTCATTACCGATGCGTTCGTACTCTGCTCGGCGCCAAACGACCGCCAGGTCCGGGCGATCGTGGACGAGATCGAGGAGCGACTGCGCGACCTCGGAGTAAAACCGGCCCGACGTGAAGGGGAGCGCGAGGCGCGCTGGGTGCTCCTTGACTACCTGGATGTCGTCGTCCATATCCAGCACGCCGAGGAGCGCAGTTACTACGCGCTCGAGCGGCTCTGGAAGGACTGCCCGTCGATCCCGCTGCCGGACTCGGTGACGCGTGGCCGCGGTCCGGCGCCCGCCTCGACCGGCCGGGCAGCTTCGAGTGCGAGGGACGGCGCCGCGACGATGGGTGCGCGGGACGGTGCCGGTCGGGGCGAGGTGACCCGCTGAGCGGCGACCGGCGAATCGTGCTCTGGCGGCACGCCCGTACGGAGTGGAACTCCAACCGTCGGTTCCAGGGGCATGCCGACATCTCGCTGGACGACATCGGGCGTGATCAGGCCGAGCGAGCGGCCCGGATGCTGGCCAGCCTGGAGCCGGCCGCGATCGTGTCCTCCGACCTGATCCGGGCGGCCGACACCGCGGAGGCGCTGGCCCGGCTGACCGGCGTGCCCGTGACCCTGGACGCCGGGTTGCGTGAGTTCGATGTCGGCACCTGGCAGGGGCTGACCACCAGCGAGATCAAGGAGCGATTCGCCAAGGACTACACCGCCTGGCGGCACGGCGAGCCGGTGCGCCGCGGCGGCGGTGAGCTGGACGCCGAGGTGGCCGAGCGATCGGCGGCCGCGATCGAGCGGGCCGCG
>DATAFN010000282.1:0-7470 GCA_036257435.1 Actinomycetes bacterium | reverse complement strand
GGCGCCGGCACCGCACGGCGGCTCGGCACCCAGCAGGCCGCCGGCGAGATCGTGGTGTGGACCGACGCGGACATGACCTACCCGAACGAGCGGATCCCGGAACTGGTGCGGGTCCTGGCCGAGGACCCCAGCTACGACCAGGTGATCGGTGCGCGTACCTCCGAGCAGGGCACCCACAAGCTGCTCCGGGTGCCGGCCAAGTGGTTGATCCGCAAGATCGCGGAGCGGCTGACGAACGAGAGGATTCCCGACCTCAACTCCGGCCTGCGGGCGTTCCGGCGCGAGGTCGCGCTGCCGTACCTGCGACTGCTCCCGGCCGGCTTCTCCTGCGTCACCACGATCACCCTGGCGTTCCTGTCCAACCAGCACGACATCTGCTACGTGCCGATCGACTACGCCAGGCGCTCCGGGTCGTCGAAGTTCCATTTCGTGACCGACGCGTACCGCTACATCCTGCAGGTGCTACGCATGGTCATGTACTTCAACCCGCTCAAGGTGCTGATGCCGCCGGCGCTGTGGTTGCTCGCGATCGGAACCGTCAAGGCCGGGTACGACCTGATCGCGCACCCGGTCCGGTTCGCGGCGAACACGGTGCTGCTGGTGATGTCCGGGCTCATGGTCGCGGTGCTGGCGCTGCTGGCCGATCTGATCGTGCGGTCCCGCGACCACTTGCCACTCGACCGCTGAGGCCGCGAGCCGATCAGGGCAGCTGAGGCCGCGAGCCGATCGAGGCAGCTCAGACCACCGAACCCGGCTTGCGGGCGGACGCGACCAGGCCGGGGCCCCGGTCCGGAAACGCGCGCTGGATCACCCGGAACGGGGCGGTGCCGATACTGATGGCGGCACCGATCACCCGATTGTCCGGCTGCAGCAACCGGCCGCTGCCGCCGGTCCGCTCGGCCATGTCGCCGCCGGCCCGCTTGGCCCGCCGCCGGCCGATCGCGTTGCGGGCCGCCTCGAGCAGGTAACCCAGCGGCATCCCGTACAGCACGATCCGCTGGTCGACCAGCCCGGCCCCGGCCAGCCGGTCTGCCATCAGCTCCGGGTCGTAGCGGCGGAAATGCCCGGCCATTGTGTCGGCCGGGCCGAACCTGTCCTGGTAGGCGGGCGTGGACAGCAGCAGCTGGCCGCCCGGCTTGAGCCGGGCCACCCATTCCTTCAGTGCGGTCTCGTCGTCCTCGATGTGCTCGAGCACCTCGAACGCGCACACCAGGTCGAACAGCTCGTCGCCGCGGAGCCCGGAGAGGTCGGTGTTGCGCACCTCGCCGGTGCCACCGACCGCGGCGATCCGGCGGGTGGCGACCTGGTAGGAGATCGGGTCGGGTTCCAGACCGACGTAGCGGTAGCGCCGCGCCAGCCGGGCACCGACCCCGCCCATCCCGCAACCGACCTCGAGCACGGCGGCCGGACCGGCGGGCAGCAGCCGCCGGATCACGTCGTAGCGCAGCGACGCGTTCGGTGACAGCGGCGGCAGCTGGGTCATCTCGGGCTCACCTCCGCGGTAGCGAGCCGGTCGAGCAGCGGAGCTATCACAGCGTCCGCGCTGAACCTGGACGCGGCGAGTTCGACGGCAGCCCGCCGGTACGCGGCGGTCAATGCGGGGTCGGCGGCCAGGGCGCGCAACGCGTTCGCGAGCGCGCTCGAATCACCGGGCGGCACCAGGACGGCGGCGTCGCCGAGAGCCCGGCGCTGCGGCGGGGTGTCGGAGGTGACGATCGCGCAGCCGGCGGCCGCGCCCTGGAAGACCTTGTTCGGCACCACCCGGCTGGCCTTCGGCCCGGTGCCGAAGATGCCGAGGCAGACGTCGTGCCCGGCGACCAGCGCGGGTAGCTCGGTCGCAGCGGCCCAGTCCAGCCAGCGGATGTCGGTACCCGCACCGGCCGCCGCGCGGGTGGCGGCCAGGTCCTGACCGGTTCCGATCATCGTCACCTGAATCGGTAAGCCGGCCAGTTCACGCAGGGCGGCACCGATGACCGGGGCACCCTGCAACGGCGTGTACAGGCCGAAGAACACCACCCGCAGCGGTTCGGCCGCCGTCTCCGGCGCGCCGACCGCGATCCCCGGCTCGCCCACCGCGGCCCGGCGACCCGCGTCGAACCACGGCTGTGCGGCGCCGACCGCGACTGCCACTGCCTTGGTGCGGTACTCCTCGGGCAGGATCGCCAGGTGCTCGTCGGTGTCGACCACGACCACGTCGGCGGCACGCAGTGCGGCCCGGTCGAGCCGCTGCAACAGCCGGGCCGTGGTCCCACCGTACACGCCCCGGTCCTTGGCGGTGTCGGCCGCGCCGATCAGGTGATCCAGCACGATCGGGGTGGCGGGGAACAGCCGCCGGGCCAGGTGGACATCGAAATGTCCGAGGTAGCCGACCAGCACCAGGTCGGGCGCCGGTAGCCGCCGCGCTCGGCGGGCGAGCGCACGCCAGCTCCGCCCGATCCGCCCGGCCAGCACCGGCAGCCGCCACGGCTGGCGAAGGATCGCGACCCGATCGGCCGTGTCCAGCCCGAGCGGCACGTTGCACTCGGCGATCTCGGCTCCGTGCCGGCGCAGGCCCTCGGTGAGCACAGCGATCCGGGGATGCCGGGCCGCGTCGTAGGTCCCGAACACCAGCACGCGCATGGCGGCGAGCCTACCGACCCAGGCGGCTGATCAGGCCCGGCTTCGGCTCCAGCCCGGACAGCCCGTTCCAGGCCAGGTTGACCAGGTGCGCGGCCACGTCGGCCTTGCGCGGCTTGCGGACCTCGAGCCACCACTGGCCGGTGAGCGCGACCATGCCGACCAGCATCTGCGCGTACATCGGCGCGTACTTGGCCTCGAACCCGCGATCCTTGAACTCCGCCGCCAGGATGTGCTCGACCTGGGTGGCGATGTCGGAGATGAGCGAGGCAAACGAGCCGGTGGACTGCGCCACCGGAGAGTCCCGCACCAGGATCCGGAACCCGTCGGTGGACTGCTCGATGTAGTCCAGCAGCGCGAACGCGGCCTGCTCCAGCAGTTCGCGCGGGTGGCCACCGGTGAGCGCGCCGGTGACCATCTCGAGCAGCCGGCTCATCTCCCGGTCGACGACGACCGCGTACAGGCCTTCCTTGCCGCCGAAGTGCTCGTACACCACCGGCTTGGACACCCCGGCCTTGGCCGCGATCTCCTCGACCGAGGTCGCGTCAAAACCGCGCTCGGCGAACAGTCGGCGGCCGACCTCTACGAGCTGCTCCCGGCGTTGCTTACCGGACATCCGAACTCGACCGCTCGGCCGTCGTGACTGGTCGTTGCTGCTCTCGCTCACCGAACGTAACCTAGTCGTGTCTGGCCGGGTGCCAGGCACGGCCTAGGCGACGCGCTTGGCCTCGAGCCGTTCCGGATTCGGCCAGCGCACGTCGTAGGCCCAGCCGAGCTGCTCAAACCAGCGGATGAGGCGTGCGTTCATGTCGACCTGTCCGGGCAGCACGCCGTGCCGCGCGCAGGTCGGGTCGGCGTGGTGCAGGTTGTGCCAGGATTCGCCGAACGACAGCACTGCCAGCCACCACACGTTTCCGGATTTGTCGCGGCTCTTGAACGGCCGCTCGCCCATCGCGTGACAGATCGAGTTGATCGACCAGGTCACGTGGTGCAGCAGCCCGACCCGGACCAGGGTGGCCCAGAAGAATGCGGTAACCGCGCCCTGCCAGGACATCGACCACAGGCCACCGACCAGCGGCGGAAGCAGCAGCGAGACCGCAGTCAGCTGCGGGAACATCCTGCTGACCCGGGCGATGTCACGGTCCTTGAGCAGGTCGGGCGCGTACTGTCCCTGCGGGGTCTGCTCGACGTCGAACAACCAGCCGACGTGGGCGTACCACAGGCCCTTCATCAGTGCCGGCACGGTCTCGCCATAGCGCCACGGCGAGTGTGGATCGCCCTCTTTGTCGGAGAACTTGTGGTGCTTGCGGTGGTCGGCGACCCAGCGAGTGACCGGCCCCTCGATGGCCAGCGAGCCGGCGACCGCGAGCGCGATCCGGAGCGGCCGGCGAGCCTTGAAGGAGCCGTGCGTGAAGTAGCGGTGGAAGCCGACGCCGATGCCGTGCCCGGCGATCACGTACATCACCGTCGCGATCACCACGTCGTGCCAGCCGAGACCCCAGCCCCAGACGATCGGCACTGCGGCAACCAGGGCGATGAACGGGACAGCGATGAACAGGAAGAGCGCAATCTGCTCGCCGCTCTTCTTGCGATCTCCGCCGGAGGCGGCGTCAACCGCGGCGTCGGTCGATTCGGCTACGCTGCGGTCCTCGTCGACCAGCGTTGCGGTGGGTGGGGTCATAGCATCAGGTCCTTCGGCTCGGTGGACATATGATCAGCGGCTCGCGGCCAACTAGCTACGCAACCGTAACCTACCCCATCGTAGGTAAGGCAACCCTAGCCTGGACAATGCACCCGTGACCGGGCGGCGAACGGTACGCGTCCAGCAGCCGGCCGGCGCAGAGATCTCGTACCCTGGTGTTGGCGATCCCGGGTTGCTCTGTTGGCAGGGGCGACGTGACTTTGAATCACGGTACGACGCAGGTTCGATTCCTGCCCCGGGAGCCTGGTGGTGCCGGGATGCGGCACGGGGCGGCCGGTCGGCCGGCGTCCGGTGCGCAGGTAGTGTGGGCGCTCGTGAGCCCCCAACGCCCGGCCGCCGTCGTCGTTCTCGCCGCAGGTGAGGGCACTCGGATGAAGTCGACCTTGCCCAAGGTCTTGCATCCGATCGCGGGCCGACCGCTGCTCGGGCACGCGCTGGCTGCGGCCGCCGGCCTCGACCCGCGGCATCTGCTGGTGGTGATCGGGCATGGCCGGGAGCAGGTGGCCGGCTACCTTGCCGAGGTCCAGCCGGCCGCCACGCCGGTCGTCCAGGACGAGCAGCTCGGCACCGGGCACGCGGTCCGGACCGCCCTGAACACGCTCGGCGACCTGGACGGAATAGTCGTGGTCACCTACGGCGACGTGCCGCTGCTGACCACCGAGACGCTGGCCGCGCTGATCGCGGCGCATCACGCCGAGGACTGCGCCGCCACGGTGCTGACCACCCGGTCCGCCGATCCGGTCGGGCTGGGCCGGATCGTCCGTGCCGCCGACGGTTCGCTGGCCGCGATCGTGGAGGAGCGCGACGCCAGCCCCGAGCAGCGCGCCATTCCCGAGGTCAACTCGGGCATCTACGTGTTCGACGCCAAGCAGCTGATCGCCGCGCTGGGCCGGCTGTCGACCGGCAACTCGCAGGGCGAGGAGTACCTCACCGATGTGATCGGCATCCTGCGGGCGGACGGACAACCGATCGCCGCGGTCCCGGTGGCCGATCCGGACCAGGCGCTCGGCGTCAACGACCGGGTCCAGCTCGCTCAGGTCGGACGGCTGCTCAACGACCGGCTGCTCGAGTCGTGGATGCGGGTCGGGGTCAGCGTGATCGACCCGGCCACGACGTGGGTGGACACCACGGTCGTGCTCGAGCCGGACGTGCTGCTGCATCCGGGCACCCGACTGCACGGCGACACGGTGATCCGGTCCGGCGCGGTCATCGGCCCGGACACCACGCTGCGCGACACCGAGGTTGGCGCCGGTGCGGTGGTCCGCTACACGGTGGCCAACGGCGCCAGCATCGGGCCGGACGCCACGGTTGGCCCGTATGTCTCCCTGCGCCCGGGTACCACGCTGGCCGGCGGCGTGCATGTCGGCACGTTCGTGGAGATGAAGAACGCCGACGTCGGCACCGGGACCAAGGTGCCGCATCTGTCCTACGTCGGCGACGCGACGATCGGCGTGCATTCGAACATCGGCGCGGCGACCGTGATCGTCAACTACGACGGGGTGGCGAAACATCACACCGTCATCGGAGATCACGCCCGGACCGGCTCCGGCAACATGTACGTGGCGCCGGTGACGGTTGGGGACGGCGCGTACACTGCGGCCGGCTCGGTCATCACCGACGACGTACCGCCCGGTGCGCTGGGCGTCGGTCGGGCCAGGCAGCGCAACATCGCCGGTTGGGTCGAGCGCCGCCGGGCCGGAACCCCCGCGGCGGAGGCGGCAGCCCGGGCCAGGCGGGAGACTGAGCAGGAGGGCGGCACCGGCGAGGAGGAGCCGTGACCGGGATCAAGACCACTGGCGAGAAGCAACTGCTGATGTTCACCGGCCGCTCGCACCCCGAACTGGCCGCGGAGATCTGCCTGAACCTCGGAACCGAGCCGGTGCCGATGAGCGCGTACGACTTCGCCAACGGTGAGATCTACGTGCGGTTCGACGTGTCCGCTCGCGGTTGCGACGCGTTCGTCATCCAAAGCCACACCACGCCGATCAACAAGTGGATCATGGAGCAGTTGATCATGGTGGATGCACTGAAGCGGGCCTCGGCCAAGCGCATCACCGTGGTAGCTCCGTTCTACGGGTACGCCAGGCAGGACAAGAAGCACCGCGGCCGGGAACCGATCTCGGCCCGGTTGATGGCAGACCTGTTCAAGACCGCCGGCGCCGATCGGCTGATCACCGTGGACCTGCACACCGCGCAGATCCAGGGGTTTTTCGACGGACCGGTCGACCACCTGTTCGCGTTTCCGATCCTGGCCGACTATCTGGAGGGCCGGCTCGATCCGGCTCAGGTGACGGTGGTCGCACCGGACACCGGGCGGGTGCGGATGGCCGAGCGCTGGACGCACCGCCTGGGCGGCTGCCCACTCGCGTTCATCCACAAGACCCGCGACCTGACGCGCCCGAACGTGGTGGCGGCCAACCGGGTGGTCGGCGAGGTCGCCGGCCGGGTCTGCCTGATCGTGGACGACATCATCGACACCGGTGGCACGATCATCAAGGCCTCCGAGGCGCTGTTCGACGCCGGCGCGGTCGGCGTCATCGTCGCGGCTACCCACGGTGTGCTGTCCGGCCCCGCGGTCGACCGGCTGAAGAACTCCGCGATCAGCGAGGTGGTCGTGACGAACACGCTGCCGATCGGGTCGGAGCGCCGGTTCGACAAGCTGACCGTGCTGTCGATCGCGCCGCTGCTCGCCCGGGCGATCAGTGAGGTCTTCAACGACGGCTCAGTGACCAGCCTGTTCGACGACGCGGCCAGCTAGCCCGGGCCGCTAATGCGGTAAAGTGGGCGCGCTGCCCGGCGAGGGACGCCCTCCGGCTCCGTGATCGACGCGGTAGGTCGGCAGTGCGCGCCGGTCGGGCCCACAAACGCAGCACACGACCACACCGCTTACCGGTAGCCATTCGTTGAGGAGTCTTCGCCGTGTCGGAAGTCCGTATCAAGGCTGAACCACGCACCGAGTTCGGCAAGGGTGCAGCTCGCCGTACCCGCCGGGCCGGAAAGGTGCCGGCCGTGCTGTACGGGCACGGTGCGGCCCCGCGCCACATCTCGCTGCCGGGTCACGAGCTCATGCTCGCGCTCAAGTCCCCGAACGTCCTGCTCAACCTGGCGATCGACGGGAAGAGTCAGCTCGCCCTACCCAAAGACGTGCAGCG
>DATAFN010000161.1:0-5780 GCA_036257435.1 Actinomycetes bacterium | reverse complement strand
TACAAGCGCGGTATGCCGCTGCGGCCGCGCGCGGTCTACACCGGACCGCTGCCCGGCCAGCTCGCTGGCCAGCTCCCCGGCCAGTCCGCCGGCCGGTCGGTGCGATAACCGCACACCCGTACGTGCCCGCGAGTCATCCCGCGGGCCCGACAGGTTGGCGCGCCCGCATCGCCGCGGCCAGGATGGGTGCGGTTCCGAGCCGAGGAGGTTGGCGCCGGTCATGGCCGCGATCTGCGTGTTCTGTGCGTCGTCCCGGGAGCTCGAGCCGCGCTGGCTGGAACTCGCCCACGAGGTGGGAGTAGCGCTGGCCGCGCGCGGTCACCGGTTGGTGTCCGGCGGTGGATGTGTCGGGATGATGGGTGTGCTGGCCGAGGGGGCCCGCTCCGGTGGCGCGCACACGACCGGTGTCATCCCGCGCGCCCTGATGAATCTCGAGGTGGCCGACGCGGACGCCGCCGAGCTGCTGGTCACCGCGGATATGGCCGACCGCAAGGTGATGATGATGGAGAAATCCGACGCGTTTCTCACCCTGCCCGGCGGGCTCGGCACGCTCGACGAGCTGTTCGAGGTCTGGACCACGGCCGTGCTCGCGATGCACCGAAAGCCGGTGGTACTGCTCGACGCCCACGGTTTCTACGCCGGTTTGATGCGCTGGCTGCGCGATCTGGCGCCGGCCGGGTTCGTCACCGCGCGCGCACTCGACGGCCTGGTCGTGGTCGACACCGCGGCTGCCGCGCTGGATGCGATCGAGGCCCGGCTAGGCAGCACAGCGTGACGATCTCCTCCACCGGCTACGGAGCGTTGACCCGGCGCGGGACTCCCAATGGGTTCGCCGCCTGCAGTGGCGGGGGCAGGAATGCGTCGGGCACGTTCTGGTAGACGACCGGGCGCAGGAACCGCCGAATCGCGGTCACCCCGACCGACGTGTGCAGCGGCGCGGTGGTCGCCGGCCACGGCCCACCGTGATGCATCGCCCAGGTCACCGCCACACCGGTCGGCCAACCGTCCCAGATCACCCGACCGGCGCCGTGGGTGAACCGGTCGACCAGGCGGCGAATCAGCGCGCTCTCCGAGTAGGGATCGGCGTGCAACGTTGCGGTCAGGCTGCCGGGAAGCACCGCAAGCGTGTCGACCAGTTCATCCACCGAGCCGTACTCGACCAGCAGCGCCGCCGGCCCAAACTGCTCCTCCAGCAGCTGCGGCGCGTTCGCCCGCAGATCGGCGGCCGAGACCGCGGCCAGCGTGGCGGCGGTCCGGTAGCCGGCGTCGTCCGATACCGGCCGGTGCGCCACGACTTCGCGCACCCCGGCCATGCCGGCCAGGTCGGCCGCCGAGCGCTCGTACCGATCCCTGATCCGCCCGTTGAGCAGCGGACCGAGGGCGGCCTGGTCGATGGCCGCCGTCAACGCCGGGCCGAGACCGTGTTCGGCCGGCAGGAACAGCAGCCCAGGCTTGGTACAGAACTGCCCGGAGCCGAGCAGGAACGAGCCGACGAAGCCGGTCGCGATCTGCTCGCCGCGCTCGGCCAGTGCGCCGGGCGTGATCACGGTTGGGTTCAGCGAGCCGAGCTCGCCGTAGAACGGGATCGGGTCGGGCCGGGAAGTGGCCAGGTCGAACAGCGCGCGCCCACCGGCAAGCGAACCGGTGAAGCCGACCGCGGTGATCGCCGGATGCGTGACCAGATCCCGGCCGGCCTGCTCGCCGAACACGATCGCGAATGTGCCCTCCGGGGCGCCCGTCTCGACCAGTGCCGCGGACACGATCCGTGCGCACAGCGCGGACAGGCCAGGGTGGCTCGGGTGCGCCTTCACCACGACCGGGCAGCCCGCAGCCAGCGCGCTTGCGGTGTCGCCGCCGGCGACCGAGAACGCCAGCGGGAAGTTGCTCGCCGCGAACACCGCAACCGGGCCCAGCGGGATCAGCATCCGCCGCAGGTCGGGCCGCGGCGCCGGAAGCGCGTCCGGATCCGGCGGATCGATCACGACATCGAGGAACGAGCCCTCGGTCACCGCGTCGGCGAACATCTCCAGCTGCACCCGGGTACGGACCAGCTCTCCGGACAGCCGTGCGGTGCCGAGCCCGCTCTCCGAGTCGGCCAGCTCGACGACGGCCTCCCGGTTCGCCTCCAGCGCGGCCGCCACCGCCCGCAGCAGCCGCGCCCGGTCGGCCAGCGGCAACGCGGCCAGCGCCGGCGCCGCCGTGGCCGCGCTCGCGCAGATCCGATCGAGATCCGCGGCCGCGGTGTGCGGAATCGGCGACCCGACCGGTTCGCCGGTATACGGGCTGCGGCCCTGGTCGACGGCGGCGGTCATCGCCACTCCCTCCGGTCCGTTGCTCGGACCCTACCCGCCGGCGGCCGGACGGCTGCGAGCAGATCGTCCGAGCCGACAGTCGGCGTGGCGGCCGGACCGTGCCATCGTTGACCTGTGCTGCGTGTTGCAATCGTCGGATCCGGACCGGCCGGGGTTTATGCGGCCGGTGCGCTCAGCCAGCACGGCGACGCGCTGGTCGACGTCTTCGACCGGTTGCCGTGTCCGTTCGGGCTGGTCCGCTACGGAGTGGCGCCGGATCATCCGAAGATCAAGTCGATTAGCCAAACGCTGCGGAGACTGCTGGAGGACCCGGCCGTACGCTTCCTCGGCAACGTCGACGTCGGCAGCGAGCTCAGCCTCGACGAGCTGCTCCGCTTCTACGATGCGGTGATCTTCTCGTCCGGCTCGGCGGTGGATCGGCGGCTGGGCATCCCGGGCGAGGATCTGCCGGGCAGCTACTCGGCGACCGACTTCGTCGCCTGGTACAGCGCCCATCCGGATGCTCCGGTCGACGGCTTCACCCTGGACGCGCGCAGCGTGGCCGTGATCGGGGTCGGCAACGTCGCGGTCGACGTGGCGCGGATCCTGGCCAGGTCGGTGGACGAGCTGCGACCGACCGACCTACCCGACCATGTGCTCGCGGTACTCGAGCGCAGCCAGGTCGAGGAGATCCACATGATCGGGCGTCGCGGCCCGGTGCAGGCCAAGTTCACCACCTTGGAGCTGCGCGAGCTCGGCGAGCTGGACAACGCGGACGTGCTGGTCGATCCCGCGGACCTCGAGCTCGATCCGGTCAGCGAGGCCACGCTGGCAACCGAGTCGATGGTACGGCGCAATCTGGAGGTGCTGCGGGACTGGGCGCACCGCCGCCCGGCCGGGCGGCCGCGCCGGCTGTACCTGCGTTTCCTGCTTCGCCCGGTCGAGGTGCTCGGTTCGGACCGGGTCAGCGGGCTGGTGGTGGAGCGGACCCGGCTCGACGAGTCGGGCAACGCCGTCGGGACCGGTCAGACCTCGACCATCGACGCGCAGATGGTGTTGCGCTCGGTCGGCTACCGGGGCATCCCGCTGCCCGGGCTGCCGTTCGACGAGCGATCCGGCACTGTCCCGAACGCCGCCGGCCGGGTGCTGGCCAACGGCGGCCCGATGCCGGGGGTCTACGTGGCCGGCTGGATCAAGCGTGGCCCGACCGGTGTGATCGGTACCAACAAGCGGGACGCGAACGAGACAGTGACGGCGCTACTGGAAGACGTTCCGGTCCTGCCGGCGGCCCCGGAGCGCGATCCGGACGCCGTGCTCCAACTGCTCCAGGAGCGCGGAATCGAGGTCGTCAACTGGACCGGCTGGCAAGCGATCGAGCTCGCCGAGGCGGCCCTGGGCGAGGCCCAGGGCCGCGACCGGGTCAAGATCGCTGATCGCGCGGAGCTGCTTCGGGCTGCGGCTGACGGGCACCCGCAGCGGCCGTAACCGGGGCCGGTTCGGCGCTCGCCGATTGCGTTGCCCATGACGAGTCCGGCTGCGCGGGCAGCCGCCGCTGCCAGCCGAGCCCGCGGGCGACGATCCGGTAGCCGAGCAGCTCGTTGATCGCGACCATGTGGTCGTTGGACGCGAAGTTCCACGTATCGAGCACGCGGAGCTGCGGTTCGGCGGTACGCAACCAGCGCAGCATGTCGATCTTCAGGTAGAGGCCGAGCCGGTGTCCGCGGTGCGCGCGGACCACGCTCGTGTCGTACTGGTGGCCGAACCATGGGCGCTCGCCATCCACCCCGACGAGGGTGTGGCCGGCCAGCACCCCGGTGCGGCGGTCCCTGGCCACCACCCGGTAGAGCCGGCGCCGGCGGGCGGCCTGTGCGGTCTCCCACGCCCGCAGCCGTGCCGGGCTGAAGACCTCGTCCTCGACCTCCCAGTCGTCGATCGGCGCGTCGTTGATCGCCTCGCTCATCCCGACGACGTCCGACACCAGGTGCTCCGGGGTGGCGCCGAACAGCCGGATCAGCTCGTAGCCGGCGGCGTGCTGTTCGGCGAGCCGGAACTCGTGGTCGAGCCGATCCCAGTCCAGCGTGCGGAGCTCCTGGCGGCGCTGCATCTCGACCGCCGCCTGGCTTAGTCCCAGTGCCGCGGCGAACCCATGAGCGGCCGGGATGTCGAAGCCGTCGGTCACGACCAACGTCCGGCCGGCGGCGCCGACGCGGTCGGCTCCGAGCCCGAACAGCTGGCGGCCGATTCCCTGCCGACGGACGTCTGGATCCACGGTCACGCCGACGAAACCCATATGCAGGTTGTCCCAGCTAGCGAGCCGCACCTCGAGGACGCCGACCACTCGGTCGCGGGCGTCGCGGGCCAGGGCGATCAATGACGGATCGCCGTCCCAGCCGTAGCGCAGGTCCGCCTCGAAGTCGGATACGGAAATGATCGGCTGATGCGGTGAATCGACCGCGCGCGCCGTTTCCAGCACCGCGGCGGCGCCGTCGATGTCACTACGGTCGGGTCGCTCTGAGTTCAGCCATCGGATGTCCACCCGACAAGGAAACGCCTGCCCGGCCGATACCGCGACCGAATTAGCCCGTGGCCCCCTCCGCACGGCGGCGCCATGGGCGGGGCGGCACGGCTAGTCGAGCCGGACGACCACGTCGGTGTTCTCCCGCAGCGCGGTGCTCACCGTGCAGTGGCGTTCGTGCACTCGCTCAGCCACGGTGCGGAACACGATGGCGGCGGCCGCCGGGTCGTCCGGCGGTAGCTCGATGTCGTAGGTCATCGTGATCGTGCTGAGCCGGCTCGGCTTGACCTTCACGGCCTCGATCGTGGCGGCCAGCCGTACCAGCCGGTGCCCGCGCTGCGCGGTCAGTGGCTCGACGGTGACCAGGTTGCAGCCGCCGAGCGCGGCAAGCAGTAGCTCGACCGCGCTGAACTGGTCGGCGCCACCGCCGAACCTCACCTCGGCGCCGCCCGGGTTGCGAGCGAGGCAGTCACCGTCCTCGGTCCGTTCCACCGTGATGCGGTATCCCATGGCCCTGATCCTGGCCTACCGCCCGGAGCTATCCGACGGCGGCCGCACGCTCCGGCCGAACCTGGATCACGACCTTCCCCCGGATGTGTCGGTCGCGCTGGGTGGTGACGGCGGTCGCGGTCTCGGCCAGCGGGAACACCGAACCTGGCATCGGGCGCACTGCGCCGGCGTCCACAAGCCGGGCGATCTCGGCGAGCTGCTCCCGATACGGCGCCACCACGAAGTAGACGCTCCGGACGCCGTGCCGGTCGGCGTCCTCGGCGGACGGTACGTCGGCGATACCGACCAGGATGCCGCCCGGCCGCAGGACCTGCCAGGACCGGGCCAGCGTGTCGCCGCCGACCGTATCGATGACCACGTCGACGTCCCGCACCTGGTCCTCGAACCGGCTCCGGTAGTCGAGCGCCGTGTGCGCGCCCAGGCCGGCCACGAAGTCGGCGTCGGCTCGGGACGCCGTGGCGGTG
>DATAFN010000143.1:0-4283 GCA_036257435.1 Actinomycetes bacterium | reverse complement strand
CTCCGACGGCGGCCGGGCCATCGCGGCCGCGATCACCTCGCTGATGACCGGCGTCTCCTACCGGCGCTCGGCCGAGCTCGCCGGCATCGTCGGGGCGTACGACGGCTACCAGCGCAACGCCGAGCCGCACAAGCGGGTCATGCGCAAGCACGCCGCGGCCAGCGACGCGATCAAGACCTCGGGCGCGGTGGCCGGCGCGGTCGCCCGCGAGGCGACCAAGCAGTGGCAGTCCGGTCTGAAGATCGGCGAGAAGTCCGGGTGGCGCAACGCGCAGGCCTCGGTCCTCGCGCCGACCGGCACGATCGGCCTGATGATGGATTGCGACACCACCGGTGTCGAGCCCGACCTCGCCCTGGTCAAGTTCAAGAAGCTGGTCGGCGGCGGCTCGATGCAGATCGTCAACCAGACGGTGCCGCGGGCGCTGCGCAGCCTCGGCTACCCGGAGGAGCAGGTCGAGGCGATCGTCGAGCACATCGCCGACCACGGCCACGTCGTCGACGCCCCCGGCCTCAAGCCCGAGCACTACGCGGTCTTCGACTGCGCGATGGGTGAGCGGTCGATCGCGCCGATGGGCCACGTCCGGATGATGGCGGCCGCGCAGCCGTTCCTGTCCGGCGCGATCAGCAAGACGGTCAACATGCCGGAGTCGGCGACCGTCGAGGAGATCGAGGAGATCTACTTCGAGGGCTGGCGGCTCGGCCTGAAGGCGCTGGCCATCTACCGCGACAACTGCAAGGTCGGCCAGCCGCTGACCGGCGCGAAGGGCGCCAAAGCGGGCGCGGCCGCGAGTGCGGCCACCGAGGCCGAGCCGGAGCGGATCATCGAGTACCGGCCGACCAGGCACCGGTTGCCGAAGAGCCGGCGCGGCATCACCACCTCGTTCGCGGTCGGCGGCGCCGAGGGCTACATGACCGCCAACACCTACGAGGGCGACGGTCTCGGCGAGGTGTTCCTCAAGATGTCCAAGCAGGGCTCGACCCTGGCCGGCATGATGGACGCGTTCTCGATCGCGGTCTCGGTGGGCATGCAGTACGGCGTGCCGCTGGAGACGTACGTGTCGAAGTTCACGAACATGCGGTTCGAGCCGTCGGGCATGACCGACGACCCGGACATCCGGCTGGCCTCGTCGATCCTCGACTACATCTTCCGGCGGCTCGCGCTGGACTTCTTGCCGTTCGACACCCGGTCGGCGATGGGCATCCACACCGCGAGCGAGCGGACCAGGCACCTGGAGACCGGGTCGTACCTGCCGGCCGGCGACGACGATGTGGATGTCGAGGGACTGGCCCAGTCGGCGCCACGCACCGAGCGGGCGTCGAGCACCGAGCGGGCGTCGAGCACCGAGTGGGCGTGGGCGGAGCAAGCCGAGCCTGCCGAGCGTCGGGCCGCCGGTGCGGCCAAGCGTACGAGCGTGGCGGGATCCTCCACCACCGAGCTCATCGAGGCCCAGCAGGGTCGCACCGCGGACGCCCCGCTGTGCCTGTCCTGCGGCACCAAGATGCGCCCGGCCGGCAGCTGCTACGTCTGCGAGGGATGCGGTTCGACCAGCGGCTGCAGCTAGCAAGAGATGGTCGTGACGAGGGCCGACACCCCGAGGTGCCGGCCCTCGTCACCGGGTTGACTGATACCCGATCCGCGTAACTGTTACGCCGGACTGCTCGACGATTACCCGAAACCGCCCTGTCTATGCCATGACCGGGGCCGCGTTCCACCGGTGCCGGAGCTGACTCGGTACGACTCGCGGGTCGGCGGTCATTCGCCGGGATGGGTTCTCGGTCAGCCCGCAGCAGGATGAAAATCGTCGGATCCGCGAGGCACGATGGCCGTGTGCTGCATATCGAAGAGCTACGCAAGTCGTACGGCGACGTCGTCGCGCTCGGCGGAGTCGACCTCGATGTTCGTGCGGGAGAGATCGTCGCGCTGCTCGGTCCCAACGGAGCGGGCAAGACCACGCTGGTGTCAATCGTGGCCGGGCTACGGAGGGCCGACTCGGGAATCGTCCGCGTGGACGGGCTGGATGCGCTGAGCCGATCGTCCGAGGTGCGCCGTCGGATCGGTCTGGCCCCCCAGGACACCGGGCTCTACCCGGTGGTCACGGTCCGGCAGAACTTCATGTTGTTCGGTGAGCTGGCCGGGATGACCCGGGCGGCATTGCGGCCGCGGGTTGAGGAGGTCGCCGAGGCGCTCGACCTCACGGAGCTGCTCGACCGGCAGGCCGGACAGCTGTCCGGTGGGCAGAAGCGGCGGGTGCACACCGCACTCGCGTTGCTGCACAGCCCACGCCTGCTGCTGCTCGACGAGGCGACCACCGGGGCCGACGTGGAGACCCGCAGCCGCCTGCTGGACGTGGTCCGCGAGCTTGCCGCGGCGGGATCCGCGGTGCTCTACTCCACCCATTACCTGGCCGAGGTCGAGACGCTCGGCTCCGATGTGGTGTTGCTCGATCGCGGGCGCGTCATCGTACGCGGCGGGGTCGAGGATCTGATCGCCGCGCACGCCAAGCCGGTGGTGGAGCTGACGTTCGAAGGCGCGGTTCCCGATATCGGGCTGAACGGAGAAGTCACGGTCGATGGGCAGGTGCTCAGGCTGGTGACCGATGACCCGGCAGCGACGTTGGTCGAGGTGCTGCCGCGGGTCCGGGCCGACGCCTTGCAGTCGGTAGAGATCGTCCGACCGAGCCTGGAGTCGGTTTACCTCGCCTTGGCCGGGCGCCGCTACGACGAAGCCGATCGGGAAGACAAGCGGGAGGTCGCCAATGTATCCGCGCGCTAGCCTTGCCGTGCTCCGTCACGAGTTCCGGGTCATGCTGTCGGACCCGTCGACGGCGATCTTCGTGGTGATCGTCCCGCTGGTGCTCGTGGCGCTGACCAAGAACCTGTTCGCCATCCAGCTCTCCCAGGACGGTTTCACCAGCGCGAACGGATCGGAGTTCGCGGTGCCCGGGATGGCGGTGGCGTTCGCGTCGTTCAGCGTCGGCTATGCCGGGTTCACGTTCTTCCGCGACCACGGCTGGGGCACCTGGGATCGGCTGCGAGCCACCCCGGCATCTTCGGTCGACCTGATGATCGGCAAGGTGCTGCCCACGGTCACCCTGACCGTCGTGCAGCTGGCCCTGCTGTTCCTGCTCGGTGGGCCGCTGTTCGGGTTGGAGGTGTCGGGCTCCATCCTGGCGCTGATCGTGCTGATCGTGGTGCTGGCGCTGTCGTTGAGTGCGTTCGGCATGCTCGTTACCGCGCTGTCCCGGACCATGAACCAGCTCAATGCGATCGGCAGCGTCGGTGGTATGACCATGGCGATGCTCGGCGGTGCTTGGGTGCCGATCAGCGCGATGCCTGGCTGGGCGCAGGCGATCGCGCCGGCGATCCCGACCTACTGGGCGATGAAGGGCTTCCAGTCGGTGATCTTGGAAGATGGCGGGATCACCGACGTTATGGGCGCGACTCTGGTCATGATCTGCTTTGGTGTGCTGTTCACCGTGCTCGCCGCGTGGAAGTTCCGGTTCGAAGACGCCAAGGTCTACTTCGGCTAGTCGCCTGCCGGGCCGCGCGGGGTGGCTCTTCGCGTGCCCGCGGGGTGGCCGCGCTCGGCGTGATCCGGGTCATACGCTTGCGGCATGCCTGATTACGGGCGCGAGCTGAAGTTCGGCCACTTCCTGATTCCGAACGCGGCCGACCCGCTGATCACCACCGCGCAGCAGGTCGAACGGCTTGGGCTGGACTACATCGGAATACAGGACCATCCCTACCAGCGCCGGTTCGTCGACGCGTGGACGCTGCTCAGCATGATCGCTGGAGTCACCAGCCGGGTCGGGCTGTTCCCCGACGTCGCGAACCTGCAGCTGCGCCCGCCTGCGGTGCTGGCCAAGGCGGCGGCCAGCCTCGACCTGCTCAGTGGCGGGCGGGTCGAGCTCGGTCTCGGTGCCGGTGGCTTCCCGGATGCGGTCGCGGCGTATGGCGGACCGCGACGCAGCCCGGGCGAGGCGCTGGCGGCGCTCACCGAGGCGATCGAGGTGATCCGCAAGGTCTGGAGCGGTGAGCGCAATCTGCGGTTCGAGGGAGAGCACTACCGGCTGGCCGGAGCCCACTCCGGCCCGGTGCCGGCGCATCCGATCGGGATCTGGCTCGGCGTGCACGGACCCCGCGCCCTGCAGCTGACCGCACGGGCTGCCGATGGGTGGGTGCCGTCGTTCCGCGGCGACTTGTCGCGGATTGTCGAGATAACCGCTCGCCTGGATCAGGCCGCCACCGATGCCGGCCGGGAGCCGAGCCAGATCCGGCGGGTGC
>DATAFN010000012.1:0-2100 GCA_036257435.1 Actinomycetes bacterium | reverse complement strand
TGTGTCGGCGGTTACCGGCTTGACAGCTAGCCGCGTGCTCGTCGCCGGGACCACCAGACAGCTATCGCGACCACGGCGAGACCCACTCCGATGACCCCGGGTAGCACGGCGAGCGTGCTCCACCAATGGCCGGGGACTTCGACCCAGCCGTCCTGGAGATCGGGGACGACCTTGATGGCCCCGACGAGGCCCAGCGCGATGCAGGTCGTGGCGAGGATCGGAAGCCAACGCACGAGATCTCTCCTCTCGGACAGCGCGAGCAGGTGCTCACCCGGCAGGACGCGCAGCAGGTCTAGCCGATCCCGAATCGGCCGCCGGCTGCCACCGAGCAGGTCGGCGACCTCCTCGCCAAAGCGGTCTCGCCATTGCGCCGGGAACAGCCGCAGTAGCCGGCGTCCCGCCGGTTGCGCGCTCACGCCGGACTCTCCCGTGGACCGCGCCAGCGCCGCTCGGCGTGGGCGGCCAGTGCGGTTATCTCGTCCAGCGACCGGCGTACTTCGATCCGGCCGGCTGCCGTGAGCCGATACGGCTTGCGCCGTCCGGCCGGCGCCAGCGCCTCGACCAGACCGTGCCGTACCAACCGGCCGAGCGCGCCGTACAGCGTGCCCGGACCTAGCCGCCGCCCGGCGAAACCCTCGATGTCGGTGACGATCGCGTACCCGTGCTTGGGCGAGTCGAGCAGGCTGATCAGCACGAACAGCGCCGGCTCGGAGAACCGGCCGAACTCGGACAGCACGCCCATCGCGATCGCCCCCGACTCGGTGAGGAATGCGCACTACTACGTTACGCGATACTACGCACTACGTACTATCAACCCGAAACGGCAGCGCGTCAACCCGAAACGGCAGCGCGTCAACCCGCCGGGTCGGCGGTCGGGGCCACCGCAAGCACGATCTTGCCGAAATGCTCGCCCGCCTCGAGCACCCGATGCGCCTGCGCCGCCTCGGTGATCGGCAGGACGCGGTCCACCACCGGCCGGATCCGGCCGTCGGCGATCAGCGGCCACACGTGCTTGCGGACCGAGGCGACGATCGCGGCCTTCTCCGGCGTCGGCCGGGCGCGCAGCCCGGTCGACAGGATGGCGGCGCGTTTGCCCATGAGCGCGCCCAGGTCCAACTCGGCCCGCCGCCCGCCCTGCAGGCCGATTACCGCCAGCCGGCCGGCCGGTGCCAGCGCCTCGATGTTTCGGGCCAGGTAGGAGGCACCCATGATGTCGAGGATCACGTCCGCACCGCGGCCTCCGGTGCCTTCCTTGATCCCGGCAACGAAGTCCTCGGTTCGGTAGTTGATCGCGATCTCCGCGCCGAGCTGCCGGCAGCGTTCGAGCTTGGCCGCGCTGCCGGAGGTGACCGCGACCCTGGCACCGAACGCGGTGGCCAGCTGGATCGCGAACGTCCCGATCCCGGACGAGCCGCCGTGCACCAGCAGCGTCTCGCCTTCACGCAGGCCGGCCAGCATGAACACGTTCGACCAGACCGTGCAGGCGGCCTCGGGCAGCGCGGCCGCCGCGACCAGGTCGAGCCCCTCGGGGACCGGCAGTACGTGGCCGGCCGGGGCGGCAACCCGTTGCGCGTAACCACCACCGCCGAGCAGCGCGCACACCGGCTCGCCGACCGACCAGCCGGTGGCCTGCTCGCCCAGCTCCACGACCCGGCCCGAGCACTCCAAGCCAGGATATGGCGGGCCGCCGGGCAGCGGGTCGTAGAACCCTTGCCGCTGGAGCAGGTCGGCGCGGTTCACTCCGGCCGCGACGATCTCGATCAGCACATCGTCCGGCCCCGGTTGCGGATCCGGCACGTCCTGCAGCTGGAGGACCTCCGGACCGCCGGGCATGGTGACCACGATCGCCTTCATGCTGGCGCAGCGTACGCCGGTCACTGATTCGATCCGGGTCTTGCCAAGGCCATACCGCGTATGCATACTCAGTATCTATGTCAATCAGACACGGTTTGCTGGCTTTGCTGGCCGAGCAGCCGAGGTACGGCTACCAGCTGCGGACCGAGTTCGAGTCCCGCACCGGAGCCACCTGGCCGCTCAACGTTGGCCAGGTCTACACGACGCTTGCTCGGCTCGAGCGGGACAGGCTGGTCACGCCGCAGG
>DATAFN010000309.1:0-2125 GCA_036257435.1 Actinomycetes bacterium | reverse complement strand
GCTATGTGTGTCCGGTCGGGCCTCGGCCGTGCCGTCGTTCGTCATTGTCATCCGAACCTGGTCTCCGTCCTGTGTGATGTCGATCGTGCACCAGGCGGCCCGGCTGTGGCGCAGGATGTTGGTGCCCGCCTCGCGCAGGATCGGTACCAGTTGGACCGCGATGTCCGCGGCGAGTTCGCCGGGCGGCTGCGTGACCGTGCAGCGAACCCCGGAAGACCGGAGGATCTGGGCGATCGCGGTCAGCTGGTCGCGAAGGTCGACGGCGCGGTAGCCGTGAACGGCCTCGCGAACCTCGGCGAGCGCGGACGCAGCCAGTCGTTGCACCTCGGCGGCCTCCCGGCCGGCCCGCGCGGCGTCCACGGCGGCCAGCCGCGCGGCCAGCTCCGCCTTCAGCGCGATCACCGTGAGGCTGTGGCCAAGCAGGTCGTGGACGTCTTGGGCGAAGCGCAGCCGCTCCTCGAAGGCGCTGAGCCTCGCCTGGGCGGTCCGCCCCTGCTGCGCCTGCACGAGCAGGTCCCAGAACCACACCTGCAGCCAGCTCACGGCAGCGATGCTCAGCCCGATGCCGGCGGTGATGATGACGTAGTTGGCGATCGGGCCGCCGGTCCACCAGCCCACCCCAGCCGAGACCGCGGTCGTCGCCACCGCCGCTGCAGCCGCTGCCCAACGGCCCAACAGTAGCGGCCCGGTGCCGACGATCGAAGCGCCGAGCCAGGCCCAGGTCGCCCAGTCATCGCTGCCGACCGGGCCGACCAGCGGTACGGACGCGACCGCCGCGACCGCGAAGCCGGCCACCAGCCGGTGCCGGGCCGGCTCGGTCAGCCACGGCGTGACCACCGCGTACAAAACCGCCCCCTGGGCGGCGGAGAACGCGAGAATGCCGACCGCGCCGAGTACAGCCCACCGCCGGTCGGTTTCGCCGAATACCCCGATTCCCGGCATGAGCAGACTGGTCAGCACGCTCATGGCCAGATAGGCGAGGGTGGCCAGCCGGGGCCAGCGCAGCCGCGGATCGGCGGCGGCCCCGTCGGGATGGGTCGGCACCTGCCCGATGGTATGCGCGATCATCCCTGTCCCGCCGGCGGGCCGGCCTGCCCGACGCGATGGGAACGTACCAAGGCGAAGGCCATGCACGGCAGCATCAGGACGTGTGCCGCCACGAACATCGCATCACCGGAGACCGCGCCCGCCCAAAACGGAACGAGGAGCACGCTGAACGGGGCGAACATCGACGCGGACATCCGCCCGGAGCCCGCCCACGTACCGCTGCGCAAACGCATCCACAGCACCATCGGGATGGACATGTCGGAAGCCATCACCATTGCGTGAACGTCCAAGCGGTCGAGGACCCCGGACCACGCCAAGGCGTCGAACGTCAACGCCCATACGGGTTCCAGGACGACCATACCGACGGCCATCGCGATAAGCATTTCTACGAACATCCTTTTCATGACTACGCGCCAATGACGAGCGAGACGGCCATGAGAACGTCGAGCGGGATGCAGAACTGCACGTACCATTTGGGCACAACTCGGCCGTCGCGGTGCGCGAAGTCCCAGCCGGCGTGCGCGAGCCACCCGGCCGCGACCAGATACCGGCCGAGTGCCGGATCGGCCACCAACGCGATCAGCGCCAGTGCGGTGAAGCCGAGTAGTCCGGCGGTCTGGATCCGCAGGGCGACGGACCGGCGCGGTCCGTGCCGGAAGGCGGCGAAGACCAGGTAACTGAGCGCGAGCAGCGGCAGCATGAAGGTCGTAAGGCCGGACGGATCGAACCGGCCCGTGTCGGCCAGCCCGACCGCCCCGATTCCGACGCCCAGCCACAGCGCCGGGCTCCGGAACACCGCGCCAGCCGAGGGACTGGCTCTGTCCATCGTTGTGTTTGGCATGAATCCAGGCTGCGTGCAGCGGCGCACAAGGCCCATCCCCGCGTTCTCATCGACCGGCCGTGCGGATCGCATGGGTCAGGCGTGCGCCGACGATCAGTACACGCACGCGCAAAGGTTGACCAGTCGCGGCGGGCCCCCGATAGGACTCGGCGCGGGCCGGTTCCGGCAGGCGCCCGGACGGAGCAATCGCCACATGCCGGTGGCGCAAGCGACCAAGAGGGCTCCGGTCACGACGAA
>DATAFN010000248.1:0-12243 GCA_036257435.1 Actinomycetes bacterium | reverse complement strand
GTCCCTACACCACTCCGAGCAGACCCACCAGAACCTCGTCGCGAGGGTCCCGTCGGTCACCGGACGCGAACTACCGGAGTGGTTCAGGGCAATAGAGGACGGACCCGCATTTCTTCGCTTCGACGACAAGGTCAATTGGCTACGCGACGAGCACGGCATCGCGCACGGCCACGCCACCGCGATCGTGCACGAGCACGACAAGCGGCGAGCCGCGCGAAGCTTCGGCTAGCAGGAAATACGCGGCCGCCGCGCCCGGATGGAAGCGGCGGCCGCTAACGCGTGCGGCTTACTACTCACCGCGCAGGATCGCGAGCAACCGCAACAGCTCGATGTACAGCCAGACCAGCGTGACCAGCAGGCCGAACGCGGCCAGCCAGGCGAACCGTTCCGGTAGTCCCTGCTTCACCCCGTTCTCGATGAAGTCGAAGTCGAGCAGCAACGAGAACGCCGCGAGCCCGACCCCAACCATGCAGAGCAGGATGCCCAGGCCGCCAACACCGTAGAAGCCCCAGCCGTCGCCGAGGCCGAACAACGCGCCGACGAAGCTGGCCAGCGCGATGACCAGGTAGCTCGCCAGCGCGACCAGCATCATGCTGCGGAACTTCTCGGTGACCCGGATGATGCGCGTCCCGTAGAGCGCGAGCATGACAGCGAACGCGACCAGCGTGCCGAGCACGGCCTGGCTGACGATCCCCGGGTCGTACACGTTGGCGAACCACGCGCTGATCCCGCCGACGAACACGCCCTCAACCGCCGCGTACGACAGGATCAGTACCGGGTTGGTCGATTGCTTGATCGAGATGTAAAGGCCGATGCCCAGGCCGACCAGCATCGCGATGAACGGGACGCCGAACGCCGTGGTGTCGCCGACCAGATACCAACCGATCGCTCCGCCGACCAGCAGCACCGCGAACAGCGCACCGGTCTTCATGATCACGTCGTCGACCGTCATCCGGCGGGTCTGCACCGGGGTGGCAGCCGGCCGGTCGTACATCTCCTGCAACTGCCCGGGGGTCGGCTCGAACTTCGCGTAGCCGCCGCCCTGGGAGAAAGCCTCGCTGTTCGAGAAGACCGGGTTGTTGCCTCTCATTGATTCCCTCCGTCGCCCGCGGACTGCGGGCCTTGGTCAGATGGTACTGACGCCACGCGACCAAACGGTAGGACGACTGGTCGGCTCAGCCGGACCCTGCGGCCGGCGTGGCTGGTCGGCTCAGCCGGACTCCTCGGCCCGCTGGGCCCGCAACCGCCGCTTGCCCTCGTGCATCGCCTGCACCCTGGCCACCGGGATCGTGTGGCCCTCTGCGATCAGGTCGGGATCCAGCCGCTGCGGGGTCGGCACCGCGCGAGCCCATCGATCCGTCTCGGACAGCAGCGCCGGTGCGGTATGGACGGTGAAGTCCGCCGGGCTTACCCGGTCCAGCTCGTCCCAGGCGAGTGGGAACGACACGGGCGTGCCCGGCCGGACCCGCGGACTGTATGCCGACACCACGGTCGCGCCCCCCACGCGGGTCGGATCGACGAAGACCTTGCCCTCCCGGTCCTCTCGGATGAACGCGGTGGTGGCCACCGTGGGATCCAGCCGCTCGGCGCGGGCGGCAAGCGCTCGGGTAGCCGCCGCGACGTCCTCGATCGCCGCCGGCTCGATCGGGACGAAGACGTGCAGGCCCTTCGCACCGCTGGTCTTGACCGCTCCGGACAGACCGGAGTCGGCCAGGGCCTGGCGGACCAGGTAGGCGGCACCGACGGCCAGCGAGAACGCGGCGCCCTCGGGCGGATCGATGTCGAGCACGAGATGGGTCGGACGATCCCAACGATCGGCGCGCACCAGCGTCACGTGGTACTCGACTGCACGCTGGTTGGCGAACCACAGCAGCGTGCGGAGGTCGTTGCACAGCGCGTACGACACCTCGCGCTTCGAGCTCTCAGCCCACATCGATACCGTCTGTACCCACGGCGGGGTGTACTTCGGCACGTTCTTCTGCATGAACGGTTGCTGGCCACGCAGCACCCGGATCACCGACAGCGGACGGTCCCGAAGCTCCGGCAGGATCCGATCGTGGACCGCGTCGAGGTAGTCGACGAGATCGCGCTTGGTTGCGCCCGCCTCGGGAAACAGTGGCTGGTCCAGGTTGGTCAGCGGTACCCCGGCCCGTTCCTCGTCGTCCTTCGCGCTCACCGGATCACGATCCCACGCCCGGCTGTTACTGTCGCGAGGTGGTTGATCTCGACGGTGACATCGACGCCATCGCTGCCGACTGCGGGTTCTCCGGAGTGGTCCGAGTGGACCGCGGCGGCGCCGTCGAGCTGGCCAAGGCGTACGGCTTCGCGAACCGCGCGCACCGGATCCCGAACACGGTCGACACCCGGTTCGCGATCGCCAGCGGGACCAAGGGCCTGACCGCACTCTGCATCGCGAGCCTCATCGAGCAGGGCCGGCTCGACCTGTCCACCACGGCCCGGTCGGTGCTGGGCGACGATCTTCCACTCATCGGAGCCGACGTCACGATCGAGCACCTGCTCGCGCACCGGTCGGGGATCGGTGACTACGTCGACGAGGAGTCCGATCTCGACATCGCGGACTACTTGCTGCCGGTGCCGGTTCACCGGCTTGCCACGACCGAGGCGTACCTCGCCGTGCTGGACGGGTTCCCGGCCAAGTTCGCGCCGGGCGAGCGGTTCGCCTACTGCAACAGCGGGTACGTCGTGCTCGCGCTGATCGCGGAACGGGCTAGCGGCGTGCCGTTCCACGACCTCGTCGTCGATCGCGTGTGCGGGCCGGCCGGGATGCCGGACACTGCGTTCTTGCGCTCCGACGAGCTACCGGACCGGACCGCGACCGGCTACCTGTTCGAGGACAGCGACCGCAGCAATGTTCTGCACCTGCCGGTCCGCGGCTCCGGCGACGGCGGCATCTATTCGACCGCGACCGACCTGAGCGCGTTCTGGCGAGCACTGTTCGACGGCAAGATCGTGCCGGCGGCGCGGGTAGCCGAGATGGTTCGGCCGCGTAGTGAAGTGCCGGCCGAGTCGAAGCGCTACGGCCTCGGCTTCTGGCTGCACGAGTCGACCGAGGCCGTACTGCTCGAGGGGTACGACGCAGGTGTCTCGTTCCGCAGCGTGCATGATCCGGTCGGTGCCGTCACCCATACCGTGATCGCCAATTCCACCGAGGGGGCCTGGCCGGTCACCGAGTATCTCGGAAACCGGCTCACCGCCGGGCCGTGACGGCGCCGCCCCAACCGCACCAGATCACGGCTGCCGGACCCGCCTCGTTATCTCGTCCAGATCGGCCTTAACGCTGGCCACGGCCTCCTCCGGTACCAGCGGGGTAGCGCGCTCGAACTGCTGCCGCCCGAGCAAGCCGAGTAGCCCGGCGATCAGGAGCACTATCGCCGCGGCCACTAGCGCGGCGGCCCACGCCGGCATCCACTCGGCGAGTCCCAGAATCAGCGCGGCAACCAGTGCGCCGAGCGCGTAGGCCGCAAGCAGGCCAGCGGTACCGGCCAGACCGGCGCCGATCCCGGCGTGCTTGGCCTTCTGCGAGAGCTCGGCCCGGGCGAGCGCCAACTCGTCCGTGACCAGCCGGGAGACCAGCTCGCTCGTCTCCTGGATCAGCTCAGCCATCGGCCGGCCGGAGAGATCGTTCGAGCGGTCCAAGCCATCCACCGACGCCATCGCTCCACCTCCTAGCCGCACCTCCTACCCGCTGGTGGGAGTACCCGGCTCTGATCATGCTATGCGTTGAGCACCTGGACCAAGCCTGGCCGGAGAATGGCCGCATGCGTGTCGGAATACAGCTACCCGAGGTGGAGCGGCTGGTGCCGTGGCCGGAGTACCGCGCCATGGCACTCGCGGCCGAGGAGGTCGGGTTCGACTCGGTCTGGGTCGGCGACCACTTGCTCTACCGGGATGACGGCCGCGAAGAGCGGGGACCGTGGGACGGCTGGAGCCTGCTGGCCGCGCTGGCCGCGGTTACCGAACGCGTTCACCTCGGACCGCTGGTCGCGTGCACCGCGTTCGCGCCGCCCGGCCTGCTCGCCCGCAAGGCAGCAGCAATCCAGGAGATCAGCAATGGTCGGCTGGTGCTCGGGTTGGGCGCGGGCTGGAACGAGGCGGAGTTTCGCGCCTTCGGCATCCCATTCGACTACCGAGCGTCTCGCTTCGAGGAAGCGTTCGAGATCATCCGGCGGTTGCTCGCCGGCGAGCGGGTGACCTACGAGGGCCGGTTCGAGCAGGTGCACGGCGCGGTCCTGCATCCGCGACCGGCACATCCCATCCCGCTGCTGATCGGCTCCACCGGCGAGCGGGTGTTGCGGGCGACGCTTTCGTACGCCGACGCGTGGAACATCTGGTACGACTGGTACGGCAATACCCCGGAAGGGTTCGCCCGGGAGAACCTCCGGATCACGCGGCTAGTCGAGGAAGCCGGCCGGGATCCGGCCGCCGTGCTGCGCAGCGCAGCCGTATTCGTCACGGTTGAGGACGGAGCACGGGATCGCCCGCACACGCATGAGGTGCCGCCGCTGACCGGGACTCCGGAGCGGATTGCGCGTGGCCTGGCGGAGCTGGCCGACGCCGGAGCCGACGAGGCGATCATCGTGGTGAACCCGATCACGGAAGCCACCATTCGCTCGCTCGGCCGCGCTCTCGACTGCCTCGACCAGTCCTGATCTCGCCGCCGCGGGTTTGTTTCGGAGCCGGCCGGATGCGCACCCGCATGCCACGGTTCACGACCCGTCAACCAGTCGGACCCTGGCTGTCCAGCTACTCCGGCTATACCCGTACAAATTGCGGGTAGGGGTGAACGAGAAAGGCGAAAGCCGTGAACGTGCTCAGGCTCTGCTCCGTCTTCCAGCCACCCGACTCCGCGATCATCGGACCCGGCGCCCGGTTCGACCCGATCGGCGGCATGCAGACGCACACCCATGAGCTCACCCTCGCGCTGGACCGACTGGGCATCGCGCAGACCGTGGTCACGACCCGCCCGCCGTCCACGAGGCCGGAAGAAGCGCTCGGCGCCCACAGCCGGGTGATCAGACTAGGCGTGCCGGTGCCATGGTTCCGGCAGCTGTACAGCTGGCCGGCCTTTGGGCGGCTGCCGCGCCTGGCCGCGAGCGCCGATCTCGTCCATGTGCACCTCGGCGAGGACTTGGCGGTCATTCCGCTGGCCCGGCGTGCCGCCCGCCGCCACCGGCTACCACTGGTACTGACTGTTCATACCAGCGTGCGACACACGCTCGCGGTGACCGGTCCGCGCTCCGCATTGCTCTCGGTGCTCGGTGGTGCGATCGAGCGTCGCGGTGTCGCCGCCGCTACCGCGGTCGTCGTGCTAACCACTCGGCTGGCAGAGCTGATCCGCGCCGACGGCCGGACCGGGCCCGTTCACGTCGTACCGTCCGGTGTCGCGACCGTGCCGGCCGATCCCGACGCTGCGCAACTGCTGGCCGACATCCCGCAGCCGCGAGTGGTGTTCCTCGGCCGGCTGCATGCGCAGAAGCAGGTCGACACGCTGGTAAGGGCCGCCCGCGAGCTGCCCGGCACCCAGATCGTGCTGGTCGGAGACGGACCGGAGCATGGCAACCTGAACCGGCTCGCGCAGCGTTTGCAGGTGGACGACCGGGTGTGGTTCCTCGGGTTCGTCCCGCATCAGCAGGTGGCCGGGCTGCTGCGGGCCGCGGACGCGCTCGCGCTGCCGTCCCGATACGAGGAGCTCGGCACCGCATTGCTCGAGGGCATGCAGGCTGGGCTACCGATCGTGGCCACGGCAACCGGTGGCATCCGGCAGGTCATCGATGACGGCCGGACCGGCCTGCTGGTTCCGCCCGGCGACCCGAGCGCGCTCGCCGCCGCGCTTGACCGGGTGCTCACCGATCGGGCGCTGGCCGAGCGGCTCGGCGTGGCGGCCCGGGCGGAGGCCGCACGCTACGACTGGGCCGATCTGGCCGGCCGAATCCTGGCGATCTACGAAAGCGTGCTGGAGCCGGTGCGGAACCGGGAGCCACGGATGTAGTCGACGGTGAACTCCTTCGGATACGGGCGCGGGTCGGTCTCGGCCGGTTGGTCAGCAGCGAACTCGTAGATGCCGAGCATGAGCTGCATCGGGTACTGCGGCGCCTGCTCGACCGTTTTCACCAGCTGGTGGTCGACCGAGAAGGCGACGTACTCGGGCGTCCATTCGGCCGCGTACACGTGAAGCTCGCGCGCGTCGATGGGAAGCGCCTCGGCAGCGAACTCGTCGGTGATGCCGGGGTCGCCGAACGGATGGACGCCCATGCCGATCGCGGCCGTCTCGGCGGTCACGCTCCGTCCGAAGATCTCGCAGACGCAGATCTCCGCGGACTGTCCGGGCTGATCCTCGTAGCCGATCATCCAGAGCGCGACCATGCACCGAGGGTCCGCGATCGCTTTGGCGCGGATCTCGATCAGGCCGAACTGCGGCGTATACAGCCTCGCGTTGCGCTGCGCCTCCCGTACTACAAGATCGGATCGAAATCGGTGCTGGCCGATGGCGCTGCCGACCGGCCCGGCGAGCTGCCCGGTCTGCAGCGATGACACCCGGACCGCGCCGTCGAACTCCGGGCACCAAGGTTGCTGGTCGGCCTCGATGACCAGCCGCAGGCTGCCGTCGCCGATGCGGTAGCGGGCCGCTGCGGCTGCTCGGGAGCTCCAGTGCGGCAGGTAGTACGGCAACCACCGCGTCCGGTCCAGCGCCTGGCCATCGAACGTGTCCTCGAACTCCAGCTCGTAGCGCACGCCACCGCTCCTACCAGATCAGGGCTCGCGGGGATCGTTGCGTTGAACGCTCACCGGTCGCGCCGCAACGCCTCCCGGACGTCGTCACCGACCTTGGCGAGCGTGGTGCTGACCGCATCGGCCAGCAGCCGTCCCAACTCCCGGACGTCGCCGCGCACCGCATCGTCCTGGACCGCATTGCCTGCTGCCTCGAACGCGTCCTCAACTCCCTGCCGGAGTCGTCCCAGCGCATCCGGCACGGCCTCGTCCTGGCTCTGCTCCAGATGGAGCTTCAGCTTGAGCACCAGAGCCTCCGCCCGGTCGGCCACCTCGCCCCATGCGTCCTGCGTGCTGGTCATGACTGCTCTCCCTCCGGAATCGGAAACCTGATCAGGTTCCAAGGCCGGCTTCGCCGGACCGAGTCCTCAGCCGCTCGGGGCCTTCGACTCTGATCCAGGTTCTCACCGCGGTCTAGCCTGCGACCGGAGGACCAACGGAGGACCGCACTCGATGGCAAGCAATGACCACTGACACCGGCAGTCCGGCGCGCGCTCGCTTGCGGGCTTTCCTGTCCAGTGCCCAGGGACGGGTCGCGGCGGTCACCCTGGCCGCGATCCTGGTGCATCTCGCGCTGGTGGCGTTCGGGGCGCCGGACCCGTGGCCCGATCTCCCGCTCTACCTGGTCGTGGTGATCGGCGGGCTGCCGCTGGTGTGGCAGGTCGCTCGGGGCATCGTCCGCCGGGAGGCCGGCACCGATCTGCTGGCGGGGATGTCGATCGTCACGGCCGGTGCCCTCGGCCAGTGGCTGGTCGCCGCGATCATCGTGCTGATGATGGCCGGTGGCGAGGCACTGGAGGCGGCGGCCAGTGCCCGTGCATCCGAGGTGCTCGACGCACTGGCCAGGCGCGCGCCGTCGCTGGCGCACCGGATGACCGCGGACGGCCTGGCGGACATCCCGGCCGCCGAGGTCGAGACCGGTGACCGCGTGGTCGTGCTACCTCAGGAGATCTGCCCGGTCGACGGCGAGGTCGTCGACGGGCACGGCACGATGGACGAGTCGTACCTGACCGGCGAACCGTACGTCATCGACAAGTTCCCCGGATCGGCGGTGATGTCCGGCGCGATCAACGGCGAGTCCGCGCTCACCATCCGCGCCACGAAGCGAGCCGCGGACTCGCGCTACGCCCAGATCGTGGGCGTGTTGGCGCAGGCCGAGCAGGAGCGTCCCCGGATGCGGCGGCTGGCCGATCGGCTGGGTGGCTGGTACACCGCGCTCGCGCTCGCGGTAGCCATCGCCGGCTGGGTCTGGTCGGCCGACCCCGACCGGTTCCTCGCCGTGCTCGTGATTGCGACGCCGTGCCCGCTGCTGATCGGGGTGCCGGTGGCGATCATCGGCGCGATCTCGCTGGCCGCCCGCAACGCAATCATCATCAAGGATCCGGGCATGCTCGAAGAGGTCGGCCGAGTCGAGACAATCATGTTCGACAAGACCGGAACGCTCACGTACGGGCGTCCGTCCCTTACCGAGGTGATTACTCCCCCCGGCTTCGACCGGGACGACGTAGTGCTTCGGGCCGGCGCGCTCGAGCGATACTCCCGGCACCCGCTCGCCGGCGCGATCGTGGCCGCCGCCGATGCGCTTGACCGCCCCTATCCGAATGTCGAGCGGCTCGCCGAGCGGCCGGGGCAAGGGCTCGTCGGCCTGGTCGGAGGCCACGAGGTGCGGGTCACCAGCCGCAATCAGCTTCTTGGTTCGACCTCCGACACCGCTCACGCGCTGCCCGCGCTGGCCGGCGGGCTGGAGTGCGTAGTGCTCACCGACGGCGAGTATGCCGCGACGTTCCGGTTCCGCGATGAGCCCCGACCGGGCGCCGGGCCGTTCGTGAGCCATCTACCCAGGCGGCACGGGATCACGTCGACGATGCTCATCTCCGGCGATCGCGAGTCCGAGGCGCGCTATCTCGCTGACCGCGTCGGTATCGACACCGTCCACGCCGAGTGCTCGCCGGAGCAGAAGCTCGAGATCGTCCGGCGGGCGACCGCGCTGCGCCGCACTCTGTTTCTCGGCGACGGGGTCAACGACGCGCCGGCAATGACCGCGGCCACGGTCGGGGTGGCGTTCGGCCGGAACAGCGACGTCACTGCGGAGGCGGCCGCCGCCGTCGTGCTCGACTCGTCGCTGGAACGGCTCGACGAACTGCTCCACATCGGCGCCCGGATGCGCCGGATCGCGCTCCAGAGTGCGCTCGGCGGAATGGGCCTCGCGCTGGCCGGGATGGGGCTGGCCGCGTTCGGGCTGCTGGCGCCGGTGGCCGGCGCGATCATGCAGGAGGTAATCGACCTCGGCGCGATCCTCAACTCAGCCCGCGTCGCTGCCCGGCGCACGCCGATGACGGACTTCGCTGAAGATCGACACCAGGCGAGCGTCGAGGTCGCGACGGGCTAGACCTGCCGGGGCACGTTTCCGGCCATGGTGAATACGAAGCGCATCACCTTGTGACCCGGATCCGCCACCGGTTCGAACATCAGCGGGCAACCGCCGTCGATCACGGTGATGCCCTGCTGCCGCCCGTACTCGGCCGCGGTGCTCGAAACACTGCCGGCGCCGTACGAACGGTGCATCCAGACGTGCTTGATGCCGAGTTCCGCGCACTCCCGCATGGTCTGTTCGGCGATCTCCGGCCGGGTAGCGATCACAACTGCCTCGACCCCACCCGGGATCGACTTCAGATCGTGGTAGCACTCGTCGCCTTCCACCGTGTCGGCATTCGGATTGACCGCGAAGACCTGGTAGCCACGATCGCGCAGCCGTTGGTACACGATGTTCCCGCCGTGGTTCTCCGGCGTGCGGGACACTCCGGTCACGGCAATCCGCCGGTTGGCCAGGAACTGTGTCGCCGCCTCCTTGATGCTCTGCATCGCTCCTCCTCCTCCCCCCGCGGGTAGCGGTATGGAGCGGCTCTCCGTGCCGCTACCAGCCATGCTCGTTTCTCCGCAGCGCCGGCGGGACGAGGCGATAGTCCCGAATTGGCGGGCCGACCAGCCCTGCCGCCCGGCTGCCGGGCAGGTCACGCTGGTGGGGACCGGAGTGAGTCGCATGGATCGATTGACCGCACAGGACCTGAGCACGCTGTGGCCGGACGACATTGGCTGGCCGCAGGACATCGGCGCGCTGGCCGTCCTCGACGGTAGCAAGCTGATCGATGCGGACGGTCAGCTGCGGATTCAGCAGGTGCGCGACGCGATCGGATCGCGGCTGCATCTGGTGCCGCGTTTCCGGCAGGCACTCCACATTCCGCGGCGCGGCTTGGGCTGGCCGCTGTGGGTCGACGCCGCCAGCTTCGACATTGCCGAACATGTCCGAGTCTGCTGGATTCCGACCCCCGGTGACGAGACTCAGCTACTGCTAACCACCGAGAGACTGCGCCGGCGACGGTTGGATCGGTCTCGGCCGCTCTGGGAGATGTGGTTGCTCCCCGGACTCGCCGGGGGCCGGGTCGGTCTCTATATGAAGGTGCATCACGCCATCGCGGACGGGGTGGCAGGCGTAAGCACGCTCGGCGCGTTCCTCGACGCGGCGCCCGAGCCGGTTGCGCACCCGGCGCCGGCCTGGACGCCGGCGCCGCTGCCGACCTCGCGCGAGCTGTTCTCGGATAACCTGCAGCGCCGCGCCGACGCGTTCGCTCACGCCATGCAATGCCTGCTCAGCCCCGTGGCGACGGCCCGCCGGGCGCGAAGAGCGTGGCCGGCGGTACGCGAGACGCTGCTGGCCAGCCGGGCACCGTGGACCAGCCTGAATCAGCCGATCAGTGCGGGCCGCAAGCTCGCCGTCGTTCGCGCCCGCCTCGACCTGACCAAGCGGGTGGCCCACGCACATGGCGGCACGGTGAACGACGTCCTGATGGCCGCCATCGCCGGTGGGCTGGGCGAGCTGCTGTGGAGCCGGGGCGAACCCGTCGAGGACCTCGTACTGCGCGGATATGTCCCGGTCTCACTTCGGCGGGACGAGCCCGGCCCGAGCCGAGGGAACCTGGACGGAGTGATGGTGATCCCGCTGCCGCTGGGCGTGGCCGACCCGGTCCAGCGGCTGCGCTTGATCACCGGTGAAACGGTCGAGCGGAAGAAGCTCACCCGGCCGCCGGCCGGCACGCTACTCCGTAACGGACTGGTGCAGCGAGCGTTTCTGCATGTGATGGCGCGGCAGCGGTGGGCGAACACGTACGTGGCCAACGTGCCAGGTCCGCCCGTCCAGCTGTACCTCGCCGGGGCTCCGCTGCTCGAGGTGTTCCCGCTCGTCCCCCTCATCGGGAACGTGACACTCGGCGTGGGTGCGCTGTCCTACGCCGGGCAGTTCAACCTCACCGTTGTGGCCGACGAGGCAGCCTGTCCCGACGTCGAGATCTTCGCCGCCGGCGTAGCGGCGGAGCTGCGCTCGCTCACGGCATCGCTACCAAGGTCGACAGCGCAGGCAACGGCGGGGTGAGTCACGATGATCGGCAGCCACCGGCGCGACATGCGACGGGCCGCAGACCAGATCGCTTCGGCGCCGACCGCCGAGCGGCGGGAGGTGCCGTCGTGACGTTCGCACTGTGGCTCGTTGCCGCGGCTGGGGCGCTGCACGTGCTCGAGGAGTACGTGTGGCCAGGCGGATTCCCTGATGCCATGCGACGGGTCGCGCCCGGCTATGCGTTCGCGGTCAACCGGACGATGGCCGTGGTCATCAACGGGCTCATGTTCGTCGTACTCCTCGTCGCTCCGTTCACTGTCCATGGTGCGCCGCTGTTGGCGCTGTCCGCTGCCGGTCTCGTGGCGGTGAACGGCTGGTCACACATCGCCGGCTCGATACGCGGTCGCGGGTACGTGCCGGGCACGGTGACCGGGCTGTTCGTCTACCAGCCGGTCGCCGCATTCGCCTACCTTCAGTTCGCGCACGCCGGGCAGCTTGCCGGGCCAATCTTTGCCGGCAGCCTGCTGCTCGGTGCCGCATATCACCTCGTCCCGCTCGGATACTTCGCCGCGCGCCGACTCGGGGTGCACGTGCAGGCGCCTGCGCTCAGACGCTAGCCGGACCAAGCCGGATGCGGCGGGCGTGACAACCGATTCGCGGCGACGCGCGCGTCGCCGTGCCTTGTCGGGCAGGAGCTACGAGCCGGGTGGTGTGTAGGCGGCTCCGTCGGCGAACCGTGTGTCCGGATCGCTCGCCCTGGCCGAGCTGCCGCCCCAGATCAGCATCTGGCTGCCGGTCCAGACCGCGAGGTGGCCGGTGCGGCCACGCAGCGGTGAAATGGGCAGCTCAGACCACTGGTTGGTCGCCGGGTCGTAGGCCAACCCGTACGGTGGAGCCGTGCGAGCGCCCCAGACCAGCAGCTGGTCTCCGGTCCACACCGCGGTGTGACCGGTGCGCCCGACGCCCATCGAGGGCAGCCGCCGCCAGCGGTTGGTCGCCGGGTTGTACGCCACCCCGTCCGTGTACCCGCCATGGCTGCCGCCACCGCCGACGACGAGAACCTC
>DATAFN010000245.1:0-3449 GCA_036257435.1 Actinomycetes bacterium | reverse complement strand
GCCGGCGCGCAGCCCGGCGGCCAGGATGGCCGCATACCGATGCACCCGGCGCGCGATCGTGCGCAGCCCGGCCGGGCCGTGGTACACCGCATAGCTGCTGGCCATCACCGCCAGCAGCACCTGTGCGGTGCAGATGTTGCTGGTCGCCTTCTCCCGCCGGATGTGCTGCTCCCTGGTCTGCAGCGCGAGCCGGTAGGCGAGCGCGCCGTCGGCGTCGACCGAGACGCCGACCAGCCGGCCCGGCAGCTGCCGCTCCAGACCGGCCCGAACCGCGAGGTAGCCGGCGTGTGGTCCGCCGAAGCCGAGCGGTACGCCGAACCGCTGCGCGCTGCCGACCGCGATGTCCGCGCCGAGGTCGCCCGGTGCGGCCAGCAAGGTCAGCGCGAGCAGGTCGGCCGCCATCGCGACCATCGCTGCGCGGTCGTGCGCTTCCTCGATGAGCGCGCGGTAGTCCTGCACCGCGCCGGAGCAGCCCGGATACTGCAGCAGCACGCCGAAAAGCTCACCATCGGGCAACCCGGTGGTCAGGTCTCGTACCTCGACCTCGATCCCGATCGGGCGAGCCCTGGTCTGGACGACCCCGATCGTCTGCGGCAGGCAGTCCGCGTCGACCACGAACCGCATGCTGTGATTGCGCTTGGGCGCCGCGCGGCGAGCCAGCGCCATCGCCTCCGCGGCCGCGGTCGCCTCGTCGAGCATGGACGCGCCGGCGGTGGTCAGGGCGGTCAGGTCGGCCACCATGGTCTGGAAGTTCAGCAGCGCCTCGAGCCGGCCCTGCGAGATTTCCGGCTGGTAGGGCGTGTACGCGGTGTACCAGGCCGGGTTCTCCAGCACGTTGCGCTGGATGACGGGCGGCGTGATCGTCTCGTAGTAGCCGAGCCCGATCATCTGCACCATCGGGCGGTTACGGCTGGCCAGGGACCGGAGCTCGGCCAGCGCTTCCGCCTCCGATGCCGCCGGCGGCAGGTCGAGTCGATCCTTGCTCGCGATCGAGGCCGGTACCGCCGCCGCGGCGAGCTCGTCGAGGCTGGTGAAGCCTACGAACGCCAGCATCTTGTCCTGGTCACTCGGCCGCGGACCGATGTGCCGGCTGGCGAATAGGTCCGCGTGCTCCAGCGCCGACAGCGTGGCATGAGGGGCCTTCGCACCAGTCGCGTTTTCAGCTGGCGCGATCCCGGTCGGTATACTGTCGCCGCTCGTTTCCTCGACGCTCGCGTTCTTGGTGCTCGCACCCTCGGCAGACGCGCTGTTGGTGCCGCTCGCGCTCTCGGCAGACGCCCCGTCGGCGGGCGCCGTCTCCGGTTGCGCGGCCTCGGTGGTCGCGGTGGAGCGCCGGCCGGAAGTGGTGGAGCTGTCGGTCATCGGGGGCCTCCTGGCTGCGACCGGTCATGGTGCTCGGGGTGGCCTCCCCCTCTGTTGCCGGGCGACCGTGCTCCAGAGGTGCCTCGCCCGCGAGGTCCTTTTGCCTGAGAGGTTCCGGGGAGGGTTGCCCCTTCGGCGCCGCACCAAAGGTACGAGCTCTCCCACGCGGGGTCGATAGCAGATATCAACGCTATCAACCTGCGGCATCTATGTCAGACGGCCGCGCCGATCCGGACCGATGTTGCGCCCTGGGATTCCGTGATCAAGACGGCAGCCGCAGCGCCGAGGCTAGGCGGAGCTGCGGCGGCTGCGGCGGGCGGCGAGCTCGTCGGCCGGATTGGCGATCTCGCGTCCCGCGGTTCCGTCCGCTCGCTCCGACGGCAGCTCGGCCAGCGTTCCCTCGACCTCGAGCCAGACCTTGCCCAGCGCGATTCCGAACACACCCTGGCCGCCTTGCAGCAGGTCGACGACCTCATCGGTGGAGGTGCACTCGTAGACGGTGGCACCGTCGCTCATCAGCGTGATCTGCGCCAGATCGGAGATCCCGCGATCGCGCAGCTGGGTCACCGCGGTGCGGATGTTGGGCAGGCTGACTCCGGTGTCGAGCAGCCGCTTGACCACCTTGAGCACCAAGATATCGCGGAAGCTGTACAGCCGCTGGCTGCCCGAGCCGTGCGCGGGCCGGATGCTCGGCTCGACCAGGCCGGTGCGGGCCCAGTAGTCGAGCTGGCGGTAGGTGATGCCGGCGGCGGCGCACGCGGTCGGGCCGCGATACCCGATCTCCTCGGCGGCGACCGAGTCGACCGGGTCGAACAGCAGGCCCTGCTCGGCCGAGCCGGCCGCCGGTCGCTGACCGTGGTCGCTGTCGCTCACACCGACCTCCTCATGGGCCCCGGATCCAGCCGGCACGGTGACCTTCCGAAACAACGGGACCGAACAACACTTGTGGAGTTACATGGCGTGCACGGCACTCCGCCTTGACGGTAGGTCGGCGGTCGGTGCCCGGTCAACGACCCAGCGCAACGACACGCCGAGCCGGAACGCGGCCCACCATCCGCCGGGCCGAACCACTAGGCCCCGGCTACTGGGCGCGGCCGAAATCCTCCGGGCTGATCTGCTCGAGAAACTCGCGGAACTTCTCGACCTCGTCCTCTTGCTCGGCCGGCTCCTCCGGCAGGGTGATACCGGCCTCTTCCAGTACCTCATCGCTACCGAAGATGGGTGAGCCGGTCCGCAACGCGAGCGCGATCGCGTCGGAAGGCCGAGCGCTCACCTCGACCCCGTTTCCGAACACCAGCTCGGCGTAGTAGACGCCCTCGCGCAGTCCGGTAATGCGCACCTGCCGCAGCTCGTGGCCGAGGGCGGCAAGCACGTCCTTGAACAAGTCGTGGGTCAGCGGCCGGACCGGGACCATGCCCTGTTGCGCATAGGCAATCGCGGTCGCTTCCATCGGCCCGATCCAGATAGGCAGGTAGCGGACGCCGGAGACCTCACGGAGCAGCACGATCGGTTGGTTGGTGGGCATTTCCACGCGCACACCCACGACGTCGAGCTGGTTCACATAGCCACAGTACCCCGGCAGCGGTGAGCGACGAGCCACCACATGACCGAACGGATTCTGGTCAGATCGGCCGCTCCGGGAACAGCGGAGCGAGTCCGGCTCGCACCAGCGCGGCGTGCAGCCGCACCGACAGCACCGCCAGCTCCCCGGCGACCTGTTCGGCTCTGGCTCTCGCCTCCGGATGCCGCTGCCTGACCAGCGGAGCGACCACCTGCTCGACCATACCGATCTCCCGGTCGGCCGCGGACTTGAACGCGCGCAGGTGCCGGGCGTGCAGGCCGTACCCACTCAGCTCGGCCACGGTGCGGGCGATGGTCAGCGCGTCCCGGTCGAAGTAGCCGCGGTCGCGGGCCCTGAGCAGGCCGTACTCCTCGAGCTCGGTCAGGCTCGCCTCGTCCAGCCCGGCCTCGGCCAGCAGCTCCGTACGCGACAGCAGCAGGCCCTCCAGCTCGGGCGGCATGAACGCGGTTGGGTCGGACAGCCCGGGGGCGTCGGCGAGCACGCCATCTGGCACCTGCGGCGCCGG
>DATAFN010000216.1:0-8782 GCA_036257435.1 Actinomycetes bacterium | reverse complement strand
CGGCAGAAAGCCGAGCGTCTCGCGACCGAAGCCGGATACCACGACTCGGGCTATCTGGTAACTGGCCGTCACCGCAGACCATCCTTGACCTGCGGCGGAACATGGAGCCGACGGGGGGACTCGAACCCCCAACCACTCGATTACAAGTCGAGTGCGCTGCCAGTTGCGCCACGTCGGCGAGACTCGTTCATGCTAGCCGCGGCGATGGTCTAGCCGCGCTAAGAGCCGCGGTGCCGGACAACTGCCAGGTGACTTGTGGGCCATCGTCAGTTACCGTCTGGCCACCAGCCTTTCACTACGGATCGTCCGGCACGTACCTGCCGGTGAAGGGACGTACCACTATGGCTACGGTCAGGTATGACGAAGCCACCCGGACATATCCGGGCACCGACCGCCCCGCGGTCGACTCGCTAAACCTGGACATCGGTGACGGCGAATTCCTCGTTCTGGTTGGCCCCTCCGGCTGCGGTAAGTCCACGTGCCTGCGCATGCTGGCCGGGCTCGAGGACATCGACTACGGCTCTGTCCACATCGGCGATCGGGACGTGACCCACCTTCCGCCGAAGGATCGGGACATCGCGATGGTGTTCCAGAACTACGCGCTCTACCCGCACATGAACGTGGCGGAGAACATGGGCTTCGCGCTCAAGATCGCGGGCCGGCCGAAGGCCGAGATCAGGGAGCGGGTACTGGAAGCGGCCAAACTGCTGGATCTCGAGAAGTACCTGGACCGCAAGCCGAAGGCGCTGTCCGGCGGGCAGCGCCAGCGAGTCGCGATGGGTCGCGCGATCGTGCGCCAGCCGCAGGTGTTCCTGATGGACGAACCGCTGTCCAACTTGGACGCGAAACTGCGGGTACAAACTCGTACCCAGATCGCCTCGCTGCAGCGCCGCCTCGGCGTCACCACCGTGTACGTCACCCACGATCAGGTCGAGGCAATGACCATGGGCGACCGGGTCGCGGTGCTCAACGACGGCATCCTCCAGCAGGTCGATACGCCGCGGGCGATGTACGACCGTCCGGCCAACGTCTTCGTCGCCGGTTTCATCGGATCACCGGCGATGAACGTCAACACGGTGCCGCTCGTTGACGGCGGCGTGCAATACGGCCCGATCATCGTTCCGCTCGAGCGCGACGCCGCGGCCAAGGCCACCGAGCAGGACGACACTGAGGTCACCGTCGGGGTCCGGCCGGAGTCGTACGACTTCGTCCCTGCCGCCGAAGGCGGACTGCCGGTCGAGGTCACCGTGGTCGAGGAGCTGGGCGCGGACGCGTTCGCGTACGGAATGGCCAAGTTCAACGGCGAGCCCGAGCAGATCATCGTTCGGGTGGACAGCCGGCGGCCCCCGGAGAAGGGCTCGATGATCTACCTCAGGGCCCGCCCGGGTGAGATGCATGTCTTCTCGGCGAGCACGGGGGAGCGCCTGCAGTAGTGCGGAAGGCCGTTCCCCCACCACGGGTGGTGCGGGAACGGCCTCTCCGGTGCCCCCGCCGGTCTTGTCGCTATGTCGCGGTCGGGAAGTGCAGCGCGATCGCGCGGTCCCCGGTCGGCACCGGCCACCTGGCCGTCACCGTCTTGACCCTGGTGTAGAAGTGGACGCCGTCCGGACCGTGCACGTTCGTATCGCCGAACAGCGAGGACTTCCAACCACCGAATGAGAAGTACGCCATCGGCACCGGGATCGGCACGTTGACCCCGACCATGCCGGCCTGGACCTCGTGCTGGAACTGCCGGGCTGCGCCACCGTCGTTGGTGAAGATCGCGGTTCCGTTGCCGTATGGGTTGTCGTTGACCAGCGCGACCGCACGGTCGTAGGTCGGCACCCGCACGACCGAGAGCACCGGCCCGAAGATCTCGTCGGTATAGACGGACATGTCCGCGGTCACGTTGTCGAACAGGGTCGGGCCGAGCCAGAACCCTTCGGTGTCGCCGTCGATCGAGTGGTCACGTCCGTCAACCGCGAGCTTGGCACCGGCCGCTACTCCGGCATCGAGGTAGCCGGCCACCTTGTCCCGGTGCGTGCGGGTGACCAATGGGCCCATGTCGCAGCTTCGGCGACCGTCCCCGACCCGCAGTCCGGCGATCCGATCCGCGATCTTCGCCACCAGCGAATCGCCCACTGGATCCACCGCCACCACCACCGAGATCGCCATGCACCGCTCCCCGGCCGAGCCGAACCCGGCCGAGACCGCGGCGTCCGCGGCCAGGTCGAGATCGGCGTCCGGCAGCACGACCATGTGGTTCTTCGCGCCGCCGAGCGCCTGGACCCGCTTGCCGGCACCGGTTCCGGTCTCGTACACGTAGCGCGCGATCGGCGTCGATCCGACGAACGAGATCGCCTTCACGCCCGGGTGGGTGAGCAGCCGGTCGACCGCCACCTTGTCGCCGTGGACGATGTTGAACACGCCGGCCGGTAGCCCGGCCTCAGCCCACAGCTCGGCCAGCCGGATCGACGTGGACGGATCCTTCTCCGACGGCTTGAGCACGAACGTGTTCCCGCACGCGATCGCGATCGGGAACATCCACATCGGCACCATGGCCGGGAAGTTGAACGGGGTGATCCCGGCAACCACACCGAGTGGCTGGCGCAGCGAGTACGAGTCGACGGCCGAGGACACGTTCTCCGCGAACCCGCCCTTGAGCAGATGGGGTATCCCGCAAGAGAACTCGACCACCTCGAGCCCGCGCTGGACCTCGCCGGCGGCGTCCTCCAGCGTCTTGCCGTGCTCGGCGGTGATCAGCTCGGCCAACTCGGCGCGATGCTTGGCGACCAGGTCGCGGAACGCAAACAGCACTCCGGTTCGCTTCGAGAGCGAAGCGTCCCGCCACTCGACGAACGCGCGCTCGGCGGCCTCCACCGCAGCATCGACCACTGCACCGTCGGCGTAGTCTACGGTGCCCGCGGTCCGCCCGGTCGCCGGGTTGTACACCTCGCCGACTCGGGCTGCGGCAGGCCCGGTCCACGGTGCCCCGTCGATCCAGTGCGTGATCTGCTTCATGCCCGTACCTCCGCATCCACGCTCACCAGCGCATCGGAGAGGATGCGCAGCCCCTCGTCGCACTCCGCATCGGTCAGCGTCAATGGCGGCGCGATCCGCAGCACGTTGCCGTACAGCCCGCCCTTGCCGACCAGCAATCCGTGCCGCCGGCACTCCTCCAGCACCCGGCCGGCTGCGGCCGGGTGCGGGTGCTTACCGCCGGGCGCGACCAACTCGATTCCGATCATCAGTCCCTTGCCGCGCACGTCGCCGACGGTCGGGCACCGCTCGGCCACCGCCCGCAGCCCGGCGAACAGCTTGCTGCCCTGCTTGGCCGCGTTCTCCTGCAGGTTGTGCGTGAGCACGTAGTCCAGCGTGGCCAGCGCCGCCCGGGTGGACAGCGGATTACCGCCGAACGTGGAGATCGAGTTCGCGGTGAGGCAGTCCATGAGATCGCCACGGGCCACCACACCGCCGATCGACAACCCGTTGCCCAGGCCCTTGGCGAACGTCATCGCGTCCGGGGTCACCCCGTGGGCGCCGATCCCCCAGAAGTGCTCGCCGGTCCGGCCCCAGCCGGTCTGCACCTCGTCGGAGATCAGCAGGATCCCGTACTCGTCGAGAATCTCCTTCATGGCGGCGAAGAAGCCGTCCGGCGGGGTCGCGAACCCGCCGACGCCCTGAATCGGCTCGGCGATCATGCAGGCCACATCCCCGGACGTGGTGGTGACGATGACGTCGCGCAGGTCGTCGGCGCAGGCGGCGATGTAGTCCGCGTCCGGCAACGCACCGAACGGGCTGCGGAACCGGTAGCCGGAGTGCACGTAGCTGACATTGACCGGGGTCAGGCTCGACGCCGACCAGCCGCGGTTGCCGGTAATGCCCATCGCGGCGTAGGACCGGCCGTGGTAGCTGTTGCGCAGCGCGAGCACCTGGTTGGACTTGCGGTACTGGGTAGCCAGCAGCAGCGCTGCTTCGTTCGCCTCGGTTCCGGACGCGGTGAAAAACACCTTCGCGTCCGGGATCCCGGAGAGCTCGGCAATCTTCTCGGCTAGCGCGATCTGGTTCTCGATCAGATACAGCGTGGAGCTGTGCACCACCTTGCCGGCCTGGTCCGCGATCGCCTCGACGATCTCCGGGACGTTGTAGCCGATCATGTTGGTCAGGATGCCGGCGAAGAAGTCGAGGTAGCGGTTGCCTTCGGCGTCGCTTACGTAGCGGCCGTCCCCATCGACGAGGGCGATCGGCTGGTCGTAGTACAACGCAAGCCAGTTCGGCATGACTGCCCGGTGACGGGCGAGCAGGTCGGCATGAGTCATACCGGAAAGTCTTGGCCCGAACACTCAGGTCATCAACCGACGGTTTGTCGGCGTTTACGCGGAATGGTTGACAGAATGTCTCCTGTGACCGCTGCTTCCGAGCCCGGACCCGGAGCTCGTTCGGCACCGCCGACGGTGGCCGACGTTCTCGCGCTGCCGGAGGTCGAGCTTGGCCGGCCGCAGGTGCTAGCCGGGGCGGAGGCGCTCGGCACTCCCGTCCGCTGGGTCCACGTCAGCGAGCTGCCCGACATCGCAACGCTGCTGCGCGGCGGCGAGCTGGTGCTCACCACCGGAGTGGCACTACCGGACTCGGAGCCGGAGCTGGCCAGGTACGTGACCGAGCTGGCCGACGGCGGCGCTGCCGGGCTGGTCGTCGAGCTCGGCCGGCGGTTCACCGGCCGGCTGCCGCCCGGGATGGTTCGGGCCGCCCGAGCGCAACGGCTGCCGTTGATCGCGCTGACCCGGGAGGCCCGGTTCGTACGGATCACCGAGGCGGTGCACGCGCGCATCATCGAGGCGCAGGTGGCGTCGCTGCGGGCGACGACCCGGGTGCACGAGGAGTTCAGCCGGCTCGCCGACTACGGCGCCGGGGTCGAGGAGATCGTGCGCGCGGCGGCCCGGCTGGCCGACCGTCCGGTGGTGCTGGAGAACCTGGCGCATCAGGTGCTGGCGGCAGAGCCCGGCCGGGCCGAGGTGGCCGACCTACTCGTCCGGTGGGAGCACCGGTCCCGGGCCAGCCAGCCCGCCGCGCGATCAGGCTACGACCCGGTTCGCGGCTGGTTGGTCAGCACGGTGGGTACCCGCGGCACCGACTGGGCCCGGCTCGTGCTGGTCTGCGCCGACGAGCCGACCGCGCTCGATCGGCTGGTCGCCGCGCGCGCCGCCGCATCGCTGGGACTGGCCCGGCCGCCGGGTGGCCAGCCAAGCGCAATCGAGCAGGATGCGCACGCCAACCTCCTCTCCCGGCTGCTCGCGCCGGGATACCTGGACGCGGAGGAGCTGGTCGCCCGGGCCGGCGCGCTTGGCGTGCCGTTGCGCAACCGGGTCTTCGTCGGTGCTGTGATCAGGCCGGTTCGGGGGGCCTTCGCCGATACGTCGGCCGGAACGGTCGCGGCCTGGCTGCGCTCAGTCGCGGACGCCGCCGCCTCGACTGCCCGCGAACTGCGGCTGGCCGCGCTGGCCAGCCCGATCGGAGGAACCGATGCGGTCGTGTTGCTGTCGCTGCCGCGCACGGTGGCGACCGATCCGGTCGTGGACCGGTGGGCCGGCCTGCTGCACGACCGGGTCGGCGACGGGATCGGGTACGTGATCGCGGTGGGCAGCGTGGCGGCCGGCCCGGTCGAAGCCGAGCGTTCGCTGGCCGAGGCGCACCACGTGGCGGATGCCGCCGAGGCCCAGCGGAGCGGTGGACCGTGCTACCGGATCAGCGATGTAGGGCTGCGTGGGTTGCTCGCCCTGCTTCGGAACGACACCTCGGTACACAGCTTTGCGGAGCGCACCGTTGGACCATTGCTGGCGCATGACGCTCGGCACGGAACCGCTCTCGTCCCGACGCTCCGTGCCTACTTCGCGGCCGGCGCCAAGAAGTCCGCGGCCGCCGAGATCGCGCATCTGTCCAGGCCGGCGTTCTACGAGCGGCTGGCCCGGATCGAGCGCGTGCTCGGCACCGATCTCGACGATCCGGATGCCGCGCTGTCCCTGCAGGTAGCGCTGCTCGCCCACGACATCGTGCACGAGACCTGAGCCCGGCGCCGGTGCCGGCCGCGGCGCGGACAACTCGGACTGCTGCGGATCCCGATCTACCCAGCGCGGCGGCGGCGGTGGATCTCGTACAGCGCGATCCCGGCCGCCACGCCGGCGTTGAGCGACTCGGTGCCGGCCGCCATCGGGATCCGCACCAGCACGTCGCATGTCTGCCCGACCAGCCGGGATAGGCCCTTGCCCTCCGAGCCCACGACCAGCACGAGCGGCTCGGTGGCCAGCTCGAGATCGGCGAGCTCGGTGGTGCCGTTGGCGGCCAGCCCGGCGACGAAGCAGCCGGCCTCGCGATATGCCTCGATCGCTCTGGTCAGGTTCCCGGCCCGGGCCACCGGCAGCCGCGCCGCGGCACCGGCCGACGCCTTCCAGGCACCCACGGTCATGCCGGCTGCCCGGCGGTCCGGGACGACCACCCCGTGCGCGCCGAATGCCGCTGCGGACCGCACGACCGCGCCGACGTTGCGCGGATCGGTCACGCTGTCCAGCGCGACGAGCAGCGGCACCTCGTCCCGCTGCCGTGCCCGATCGAGCAGTTCATCCGGGTGCAGGTAGCTGTACGGCGGAACTTGCAGGGCCAGTCCCTGGTGTGGAGCACCGGCGGTGATCCGATCCAGCTCGGGACGGGGGGCCTCCAGCAGGGGTAGTCCACGATCGCCCGCGAGCTTGAGCGCCTCCCGGACCCGGTCGTCCGTGTCGATCCGTTCTGCAACGTACAGGTGCGCGGCCGGCACTCCGGCTCGCAGCGCTTCGACCACCGCGTTGCGACCGGCGACGACCTCACTCGAGCCCTTGGTTGCCCGGGTCCGCGCAGCGGGCCGCGACGACGGACGGCCAGAACCCGAGGATCTGCCAGCGCCGGTGGATCGGCCAGAGCCGGTCGATCGCGCGGCACCGCCCGCTCGGGCGGAGCTGGTCGATCGTCCGGAGCCGGTGGATCGACCGAAGCCGGTCGGTCCTGCAGATCCGCGGGCCGCGGCTGAAGCGCGCCGCGCCGCCGGATGACCGGTCCGGTCCTTCGCGGCCGGCGTCGGCTTCTTCCCGCGCAGGCCCTTGCGCTTCTGGCCACCCGAGCCGACGACCGTACTCTTCTTGCTGCCTTCCTTGCGCCGGGCGCCTCGCCGCTGACTGTTCCCCGCCATCAGCTGCCCGCCCGCAAGCTCCACCGTGGCCCGGCCGCGGTGTCCTCCACCTCGATGCCCGCCTCAGCCAGCTGGTCACGAATCACGTCGGCGGCGGCGAAGTCACGAGCCGCCCGCGCGGCCTCCCGCCGCTCCAGCGCCGCCGCGACGAGCCGGCTCACCACGCCACGCAGCGCCGCGTCGCCGCCGGCCGGTCGGCCGGCGAAACCGCCCACCCAATGCGGGTCGAACGGATCCAGCCCGAGCACGCCAAGCATCGCCCGTACGTGCGCCAGCGACTCCCGTACCACTTCCTTGTTGGCACCGGACAGCGCCGTGTTCCCGTCCCGCACCGCGGTATGCACGACGGCCAGCGCCTGCGGCACGCCGAGATCGTCGTCGAGCGCGGCCGCGAAGTGCGACGGCACCGGCGTGTTCTCGTCCGGGGAATCTCCCTCACCGACCAGCTCGGCGGCTCGCCGGGCGAAACCTTCGATCCGCGCCCAGGCGGTCGCGGCCTCCTCCAGCGCCGCCTCGGTGAACTCGATGTGCGAGCGGTAGTGCGGGGCGGCTAGGTAGTAGCGCAGCACCACCGGGCGCCACCGCTGCACCATCTCCGACACCAGCAGGAAATTGCCCAGCGACTTGCTCATCTTCTCGCCGGCCTGGGTGACCCAGGCGTTGTGCATCCAGTACCTCGCGAAGCCGTCGCCGGCCGCTACGGACTGGGCGATCTCGTTCTCATGATGCGGAAAGATCAGGTCGATGCCACCGCCGTGGATGTCGAACGTCGACCCGAGATACTTGGTGGCCATCGCCGAGCACTCCAGGTGCCAGCCCGGCCGGCCAGGCCCCCACGGCGTGTCCCAGAACGGCTCACCCGACTTGGCCGCCTTCCACAGCGTGAAGTCGCGCGGATCGTGCTTGTGCGTGTCGACCTCGGCGTCGTCGGCCGCCAGCATGCTGTCCAGTTGCTGCCCGGACAGCGCCCCGTAGTCCGGATAGGAAGCTACGGCGAAGTACACGTCTCCCCCGGCGGCGTAGGCGTGGCCGCGCTCGATCAACCGGTGCATCAGCGCAATCATCTCCGGCACGTGCCCGGTGGCACGCGGCTCCAGCGTCGGTGGCCGGCAGCCGAGCACGTCGTACGCCCACGAGAACGCGCGCTCATTTCGCTGCGCGACCTGCCAGAACGGCACGCCCTCGGCCGCCGCGTTGCGCAGCACCTTGTCGTCGATGTCGGTGACGTTGCGGATGAACGTGACGGTGTAGCCGCGATAGGTCAGCCACCGCTGCAGGATGTCGAAGTTGATTCCGGAGCGGATATGGCCGATGTGCGGTGGCGCCTGGACGGTCGCGCCACACAGGTAGATCGAGACCTGGCCCGGAACGAGCGGGACGAAGTCACGAACGGCCCTGGCCGCGGTGTCGTACAGGCGGATGGTCATGCGGCCCAGCCTACCGGCACGGAGCGCTCGTGATCATGTGAGTAAGGACCCGTCGGCACCGACCTCGGCACCGGCCTTGGGTTGCTCCACCTCGACGGTGACAGCCGGCTGGACGTCGTAACGGCCGCATCTAACGACACGATCGGCTCCGGCCCGGACG
>DATAFN010000179.1:0-2988 GCA_036257435.1 Actinomycetes bacterium | reverse complement strand
GGCCTGGGCGGCGCCGAAGCCCAAGCCGAACACGGCGGCGGCGATGGTCACCGCGACCGGGTTGGCCAGCCACACGAACCCGGCCATACCAACCGCGCTGGTCACCACGGCTGGCACGATGAGCCGGATAGCGCCGACTCGGTCGGCGAGCCGGCCGGTGTACCAGCGGGCCACAGTGGCAGTGCCGGTGAAAAGCAGCAACGCGGCCGCAACGGTTTCGGCGTCGAGGCTGGTCGCCGCGGTGGGCAGGAACGAGCCGAGCACGCTCGAGGCGGCCGCCATGCCCAGAAAGACCATCGCCAACCGGCGCAGTTGCGATAGCCGCAGCACCGCACCGAGCGGCGTGGACGATGCCTGCTCGACCCGTAACGACGGCGCCGCTAGGGCGATCATCGCTCCGGCAAGGGCGGTGACCGCGCCGACAACGAACACACCGGAGAAGCCGATCCCGTCGATCAGCACCACGCCGAGCGGAAGACCGACAACCGCCGGCAGGTTCGATGAAACTCCGAGCACTGCCAAACCCTCGCCCCTGCGGCTGGCCGGAACAACGGTGGCTGCCAACCCGCCGACCGCCACGACCACGAGACCGAACCCCACGCCACGGACAACGCTGATCCCCGTCAGCGCTGGCAGCCCAGTCAGGATCGGAAGGGCAAGCGCCGGCCCGCCGAGGAAGACCAGGCCGCCGGCGAGGGTGGCGCGGTAGCCATACCGGCCGATCAGCCGCGGCGCGGCGAGCTCAGCCGCCACGGCAGCGAGCATCATTGCACCAGCCGTGACTCCGGCTCCGACACTGCCCAGCCCGGCCGCGGCGGCGTGGCTGGGTACGACCGTCAGCAGCAGGTAGAAGGCGAGCATGGCGGTGAAGTTCACCGCGCACACCACAACCAAAGGCCGAGTCAGCAGTGGTGCCGCCGCCGCAGAGCCCTGCTCGGTGGCGATGGGGGTGAGGACGCTGGTCATGCCCATGACGCTAGACAACGGGACTGGTCCCCCGTAAGGTCCAATTCTGTGCCGATCTCGTGGGCCGGTTTGGGTCCGGAGCTGCTGGTGGCCATCGACCGAGCAGCGCCCCGAGCCGTGCGATCCCAACTCGAGGAAGGGTTGCGGACCGCGATCCGCAGTGGCCGGCTCGAGCCCGGGGAGAAGTTACCGTCGAGCCGTGAGCTCTCCCGCGCGATCGGAGTGTCTCGTGGGCTCGTCACCGAGTGCTACCAGCAGCTGCAGAGTGAGGGCTACCTGCAGAGTGAGGTCGGATCGGCAACCCGGGTCGCCGCTGCCGCGGCAGCCCTGCCGCCGGTGCAGACGCCGCCGGCCGCCAAACCGTTGCCCATGGCGGTGGACTTCATCGCCGGCGTCCCTGACCTGGCCAGCTTCCCCGGCTCGGACTGGCTGTGGGCCCAACGCGAGGCGTTCCGGCAGGCACCCACCCACGCCGTGGACTACGGAGACCCAGCCGGAGCGGCGGAGCTGCGCACCGTCCTGGCCTCCTATGTCCGCCGAGTCCGCGCAGCCGACGTGGACCCGGGCCAGGTGCTGGTGTGCAGCGGATTCGCCCAGGGCCTCAGCCTGACTTTGGCGGCGCTCGCCGCCCGCGGAATCCGTCACGTCGGCTTCGAGGATCCCGGCTACGACCGCACGGTCGAGACCACCGCCCACCGGGCCGGGGTGACGGCCGTACCAATCCCGGTCGACAGCCGCGGCATCGATGTGGGTGCCCTGGCGTCCTCGAGTGCCCAGGCAGTTGTGGTCAGCCCCGCACACCAGTGGCCGACCGGTGTGGTTCTGGCGGCCGATCGACGTCGTGACCTGGTCGCCTGGGCCGCTGAGGTTGACGGGTTCGTGGTCGAGGATGACTACGACGCCGAGTTTCGTTACGACCGCGACCCGGTGGGTTCCCTGCAGGGCCTGGCCCCCGACCGCGTTGTGACAATCGGAACAGTCAGCAAGTCCCTGGCCCCCGCACTCCGACTCGGCTGGGTGCTCAGCCCCACCGAACTGACCGAGCCGATCACCGACGGCAAGAGGGACGCCGATCGTGGCACACCTACGCTCGACCAGCTCGCCCTTGCCCACATGATGCGATCCGGCCGCTTCGACCGGCACCTGCGACGGATGCGTACGCTCTACGCCGACCGCCGCCGCACCTTGACCGAGGCGTTGGCGGAACTGGCGCCACAGGTCCGTCTTTCCGGTCTGGCTGCCGGGTTCCACGCCGTGGCGCACCTGCCGGACCGGGCCGACGAGGCACAAGTCATCGGGGCGGCTCGAGACCGCGGTATCGGCCTGTACGGCATGAGTCAACACCGTGCCTCCGGGCTGACACGGCCGCCCCAGCTGGTGCTCGGGTTCGGCAATCTCACCGACCGAGCCATCCGCTCCGGCATAGCCGACATCGCAGATCTGCTTCGCTAGTCGGCCCAGGAGTCGAGCCGGCATCTGATAGTCGTATGCACGGCCTGTGCGTCCATGCGATCAACGGCGATCTGGGAGAGTCACCTCTTACGAGACCGGGCGCGCGACGACGATGAGATTGCGGCTATACCCGCCGCGGTCCGCCCGGAAGTCGCCGGCGCAGGTGATCAACACCAGCCGGGGCGGTCCGCCGATGTCGAAGACCTCCTCGTCATCGACCAGGTCGGTGCGCGCCACCTGGCGTATGGCAGTGATCTTGTACGCCTGCCTTAGGTGACCGGCGCTCAGGACCACCCGCTCCCCAACTTTGATATTCCACAGCCGGTAGAAAAACCCGAGCCCGCGGTCGACGACGTCGACGTGGCCCGCGATCACGGTAGACCCGTACGGATCGCCGACATAGGAGCTGCCATCCCACCAGCCGACCCGGCCGGGGTCCTCCGGAACCACCAGTTCGCGGCCGACGGTGGCGACTGGCACCACGGCCGCGGACGCGTCACTGGCCACCGCGATCCGCTCCGGAATGAACCGGGGCATGTCGCTGGCCCCGGGTCGCGCCTCGCTGGCGGT